>NZ_JODF01000052.1:0-44870 GCF_000717945.1 Streptomyces sp. NRRL S-920 | reverse complement strand
GGCCAGATCTGGAAGCCCGGTAACGGGTGGAGGTGACTGGTACTAATAGGCCGAGGGCTTGTCCTCAGTTGCTCGCGTCCACTGTGTTGGTTCTGAAACAACGAACAGTTGTGTCGGCTGAACAGCGTCACTATTTAATTGAAAAGTGTGCTTGTTCGCTGCCCTGTTTGAGATCCTGCTCTTCAGCGGGATATTTCATAGGGTTTCGGTGGTCATAGCGTGAGGGAAACGCCCGGTTACATTCCGAACCCGGAAGCTAAGCCTCAAAGCGCCGATGGTACTGCAGGGGGGACCCTGTGGGAGAGTAGGACGCCGCCGAACAATCTTTGGAGGACCCCTGGTCCCAGCGTTCACGCTGGGACCAGGGGTCCTTTTGTTTTTGTCGAAGCGCGCCGGCAACCCGGCTGCGCGAGAATGACTGCGGTACCGAAGACTAGGAGTCACCCATGTCCACCAACTCTCCCGACGAGCGACCGGGGCGCGACCAGCGCGGCCGGGACGGTGGCGACCGGGGCGGATACCGCGGGGCTCCACGGCGGGACAACGACCGCGGTGGCGACCGACCGGCCGAGCGGGCCCCGCCGTGACGACCGTGAGCGTGGTGGCTTCCGCCGCGACGGTGACCGGCCGGCCTTCCGGCGCGACGACCGCCGTGACGACCGTCGCGACGGCGACCGCCCCGACCGTGGTGGCTTCCGGCGTGACGACAACCGTGGTGGCAGCGGGTTCCGTGGCCGCGACGACCGGCGTGATGACCGGCGTGATGGCGACCGTGGTGGTTTCCGTCGCGACGACCGCCGGGACGACCGCCGTGACAACGACCGCCGTGATGGTGACCGGCCCGCCTTCCGGCGTGATGACCGTCGGGACAATGACGACCGGCCGAGCGGGCCCCGCCGTGACGACCGTGAGCGTGGTGGCTTCCGCCGCGACGGTGACCGGCCGGCCTTCCGGCGCGACGACCGCCGTGACGATCGTCGGGACGACCGCCGCGATGATCGTCGGGACAACGACCGTGGGGGCGATCGTGGCGGGTTCCGTCGCGACGACCGGTCCAGCGCGCCCCGTCGTGACGACCGTCGGGACAGTGAGCGCAGGGACGACCGCGGTGGCTTCCGCCGTGACGACAACCGCGGTGGCGGTGGCTACCGCGGCGGGCGTGACGACCGGGGTCGCGACGACCGTGGCCCCCGTGGGCCGCGGCGTGACGACAACCGGGGCGGCGGCGGGTTCCGCGGCCGTGACGACCGGCGTGACGGTGACCGCGGTGGGTACCGCGGCGGGCGTGACGACCGCGGTGACCGTGACCGCGAGCCCATCAGGCGGCTGCCGATCCCGGAGGACGTCACCGGGCACGAGATCGACAAGGACGTACAGCAGGAGCTACAGAGCCTGCCGAAGGGCCTCGCCGAGGACGTCGCCAAGAACCTGGTGATGGTCGCCAACCTCATCGACGAGGACCCCGAGCAGGCCTACGCCTACTCGAAGATCGCCCTGCGGCTGGCCTCCAGGGTCGCCGCCGTGCGCGAGGCGGCCGGCTTCGCCGCGTACGCCAACCAGAAGTACAGCGAGGCGCTCGCCGAGTTCCGGGCTGCCCGGCGGATGACCGGCAGCGTCGAGCTGTGGCCCGTCATGGCGGACTGCGAGCGTGGTCTCGGCCGGCCCGAGAAGGCGCTGGACATGGCCGGTGCGCCCGAGGTGCACAAGCTCGACAAGGCGAGCCAGGTCGAGATGCGGCTCGTCGCCGCGGGCGCCCGCCGTGACATGGACCAGATCGACGCGGCCATCGTCACCCTCCAGAGCCCCGAGCTGGCCTCGAACTCCGTGCAGCCCTGGACCGCACGGCTGCGCTACGCGTACGCCGACGCGCTGCTGGCGGCCGGTCGCGAGGACGAGGCGCGTGAGTGGTTCGCGAAGGTCATCGAGTCCGACAAGGACGGCAGCACCGACGCGTCGGACCGCCTCGCCGAGCTGGATGGCGTCGAGTTCGTCGACGCCCTCGGTGAGGACGAGACCGACGGCGCCGACGAGGCTCCCGCGGCGGCCCAGGACACGTCGGACGACGACGAGGACTGAGCTTCCGGATAGCCGGACAGACCAAACAGATCACTGAGAACGGGCGGGACTCCCTGAGGGGGTCCCGCCCGTTGTCGTATGCCCGTCAGATTGTCGTATGCCGTCAGAAGGCCAGGGCGCGCAGGACCAGGCCCGTGGCCGGCTTCGGGCCGAACGATGTCGACTTGCGGGGCATCGTGACGCCCTGGCGGGCCAGGTCGCGCACGACCTCCTCGTGCACCGGGTGCATCAGGACGGCCGTACCGCCGTCGCGCTCGGCCTTCTCGACGGTCGCCGCGGTGTCGTGGATGTACGCGATGTGCTCCGGGGCGTCCGGGATCTTCCAGACGTGGTCGAGCAGCGTGGTGTGCAGGACCGTCGCGTCCAGGGTGCGCCAGGCCTCGGGGCGGTCGTCCGGGATCGTACGGGCGAGGAGGTCGCTCGAAGGGTGATCTATGAGGTGGAAGGCGCCGTCGCCCGCGAGGACGAAGGCGTTGCCCTTGGAGGCGGCCCCGGCGAGGGCGTCGAGCACGTGGTCCAGGGGACCCTCGACGGTGCGTACGCGGAAGGAGTCGCCGAGGGCGGCGAGCGCCTCGGACACCGGCAGCCGATGGAGGTAGCGGTGGATCGCGCGGACACGCAGGGGGTAGCGGGCGGTATCCACCAGGAGGACCAGGCCGTAGTCCCACGGGCTCGGCGAGGGGTGCTCGGCGCGCAGCCGCAGGTTGGTCGCCCAGCGGTGGTGGCCGTCCGCGATCAGGGCCTGGTGGGTGGCGAGATCTGACTGGATCTCGGCGATCTCCGCCGGATCGGTGACGGCCCACAGGCGGTGGTGGAAGCCGTCCTCGGTGGTCGTCGACAGGAGCGGCTCTCGTTTGGCCGTGCGCTCTATGACGGCCGTCGCCCCGGTGGGTTCGGCCTCGCTGTCGCTGCGGTAGGTCAGCAGGAGCGGTTCGAGGTTCGCGGAGGTCGCCCGCATCAGGGCCGCGCGGTCCTCGACGACGTGCGGCATGACGCCCTCGTGGGGGAGGACGATACCGTCGTCGGCCTCGGAGAGCCGGAGTGCGCCGATGAGGCCTCGCTGGAGGATCTCGCTGTCCTGTTGTTCGTAGACATACAGGCTCGGCTCGTCGTCGGGCGCGAGGATGCCCTCACCGAGCCAGGTGCGCAGGGTGTCCGCGGCCTGTTGGTTGCGGGCGGCCGGGGTGGTGGCCTGCGGGAGGATCAGACGCACGATGTTGTGCGGGTCGGCGGACTCCAGGTGGAGCAACCCGTCGGGCCGTACGACCACGTCGTAGGGCGGTGAGGTCACCGCGGCCAGACTGCCGATCTGTTCGGGGACGTAGCGCACGCCCCGGAACGGGATCAGGTCGAGGCCGGCTGTGTCCGTGTGACCCGCTGTGTTCATTAGGGCATCGTATGTGTGTCAGTGGCATAAGCGATGATCGGGGGAGTGGGATCGAGCGAGGAGCGATGTGTAATGAGCCAGACCGCAGGCCACGGCACGGGCGGGCGCGTCAGGACGCGGCCCGATGGCAGCAGCCGGGCGCTGAGCGAGGCCTATGACACGGCTCTGCTCGACCTGGACGGAGTGGTGTACACGGGTGGGCACGCCATCGCGCACGCCGTCGAGTCGCTGGGGACCGCGCGCGAGGGCGGGATGCACCTCGCGTACGTCACGAACAACGCGCTGCGGACGCCGGACGCGGTGGCGGAGCACCTGACGGAGCTGGGGATCGCGACCGGCGCGTCGGACGTCATCACCTCGGCGCAGGCCGTCGCCCGCCTGGTGAGCGAGCAAGTGCCCGCCGGTGCGCGGGTGTTGGTGATCGGGGGCGAGGGGCTGCGGGTCGCGCTGCGGGAGCGGGGGCTTGAGCCGGTCGAGTCGGCCGACGACGATCCGGCGGCCGTCGTACAGGGGTACGGGGGACCGGACCTGGCGTGGGGGCGTTTCGCCGAGGCCTGTTACGCGATCGCACGCGGCGTGCCGTGGTTCGCGTCGAACACCGATCTGACGATCCCGAGCGCGCGGGGCATCGCGCCGGGCAACGGCGCGGCGGTCGAGGTCGTACGCATCGCGACGGGCGCCGAGCCGCGGGTGGCGGGCAAGCCGCTGCCCCCCATGCACCGGGAGACGATCCTGCGGACGGGGTCGGAGCGGCCGCTGGTCGTGGGCGACCGTCTCGACACGGACATCGAGGGCGCGTTCCACGGTGAGGTGGACTCGCTGCTGGTGCTGACGGGCGTCACGGACGGCGCGCGGCTGCTCGCCGCGCGGCCCGAGCACCGGCCGACGTATGTGGACGCGGACCTGCGCGGCATGCTCGCCGGGCAGCCCGAAGTGGCGCCGATGGACGGCGGCTTCGGGTGCGGCGGGTGGACGGCGTCGGTACGCGGTGACGAACTGGCGCTGGACGGCGAGGGCGAGGCCATGGACGGCCTGCGGGCGCTGTGCGCGGCGGCGTGGACCGAGGCGGGGGACGGCAGCTGCGCGCTGGACGCGGGCAAGGCGCTCTCACGTCTCGGGTTGTAGGCGGGCTTCGGGTTGTGGGCGGGCCTCGGGCTGTCGGGCGCCTTGGGTTGTGGGCGGGCCTTGGGCCGTAGGTACGCCTACAGCCCGAGGTCGCTCAGGGGCGGCCGGTGCGGGAGACCCCGTCAGGGACGCTCGGGCCCGCTCAGGGGTTCTCGCCGCGGTCGATCAGCTCGTCCGTGGTCGTGTTCTTGCGCCAGTAGCCGGAGAACGACACCCGCTTGCGGTCGAAGCCGCGCTCGCCCACGAGGTGGCGGCGTACGGCCTTGACGGTCGCGGACTCTCCCGCGATCCAGGCGTACGGCGTTCCCTCGGGGAGGTCCGCCCCGCGGACCGCGTCCGTGGTGGCGCCCTCCCGGGTGAGCCAGTGGATCTCGGCGTCGGCCTTGGTGGGCAGGGGCTGGCGGTCGGCCAGGTCGTGGACCTCGATCCACACGCGCGTCGGCAGGCCGGACGGCAGCGTTTCGAGGATGCCCGCGACGGCCGGGAGCGCCGACTCGTCGGCGGTCAGGAGCAGCCAGTCGGTGTCCTGCGGCGGCCGGAAGTCGTACGCGGCGTTCTCCGCCTCGACCGGGGCGAGCACGCCGATGCGGGCGCCGGGACGGGCGGTCCGCGCCCAGCTGGTGGCGGGGCCGTCGGCCGGCGAGGGGTCCGCGCAGTGGACGGCGAAGTCGACGACCAGCTCGTCGGGGTCGCGGCGCAGCTCACGGGTCGTGTACGTGCGCATGATGCCCCGTACCGCCGGGTCGAGGGCGCACCAGGCGGCGTACCAGTCGGCGGCGTCGCCGCTGCCGGTGTCCGGCATGACCGGGGCGTCCTGCCCCGGGTGCGGCAGGAAGATCTTGACGCGCTGGTCGCGGCCGGCCGACGCCATCCGCGACAGATCGGCTCCGCCGAAGGTCACGCGGATCATGGCGGGGGTGAGGCGCTCGGTGCGCAGGACCTCGACGTCGAAGTACTGGTAGGGGGAGTCGGTCATCGCTTGAGCCTCTTCGACTTCTCGACGGCGGCGGCGAGCCGCTCAATGACAGGGGCGTATCCGGCGTAGCTGTAGCGCTCCTCCATCGACCACGGGACGGTCTGGCCGGCCTTGACGGCGGGGAGCTGGGCCCAGGTGGGCTTCTTCGCCAGCTCTTCGGGGGGCAGCGCGGTCGTACGGTTGTCGATCATGATGAGGTCGGCGTGGTACTTGTCGGCGTTCTCCCAGCTGAGGAACTCCCAGAAGCCCCACTCGTCGCTCTTCTTGCCCTCGACGAACTCGATGCCGAGGTCCTTGAAGTAGTGGAGGTCGCAGTAGCTGTCGGGGACGGCGACGTACATGTTCTCGGCGTCGCCGGTCGTCGCCATGACCTTGAGGCCGCGGTTGGCCTCGGCGGCCTTGCGCAGGGTCCGTTCGGCCTTCTGGAAGCGGGCCTTGGCCGCCCGTACCTTCTCGGACTCCAGGTCCGCGCCGAGGGAGGCGGCCAGTTCGGTGTACCGCTTCAGGGGCTCGCGCAGGGAGACGCGGGCGCCGTTGATGCCGACGGTGGGGGCGAGTGAGGCGATCTTCTTGCGGCTCTCCTCGGGGATGAACCAGAGGTTCGGCGGCGGGAACATGTTGCTGATGAGCAGGTCGGGTTGGAGGGCCGCGTACTTCTCGATGCTGAACTGGCCCCACGCGTGGCCGAGGTCGGTCAGCTTGTCGAGATCGAGGTCGCCCGCCTGTGGGCTGGGCTTGCCGTCCACGGGCTTGGAGGGGCCGAAGATGCCCTTGCACTCGATGCCGTAGTCGTGCAGGGCAGCCGCCGTGCTCACGAAGGCGACGATGTTCCTCGGGTGCTCATCGGTCGTGACGGTCTTGCCCCGGTCGTCCTTGAAACTCCAGGCCTTGCCGCCCTTTTGCCCCTTGCCGTCCTTGCCGGTGGTGGAGGTGTCGCTGTCGCCGCCGCACGCGGTGAGCAGGGCGCCGAGACCGAGGGCGCCGCCCGCGAGGAGTATCTCGCGGCGGTGGGGGGCACGCGTGGGGGACCGACGCGGTGCGGGCATGGTGGCGCTTCTCTCGTCGAAGGGCGGTGTGAGGGCAGGTTCGGTGAGCTGCCAGGCCAGGGCTCAGGACGCTGCGAGGGTAGGCTAACCTAACCTGGTGTTGGTCGACAGTCCCCCAGAACCCCGCGCGGAGACCGCTCCCGCGCCTCCCAAACGCCGCGCGATACGCAGCATCGGGCTGCTCGTCTCGGTGGCCGTCCTCCTGCTCGTCTTCGTCGTGAGCATCGCGGTCGGCGCCAAACCGATGTCCATGGACCAGGTCTGGCACGGACTGTTTCAGGACACGGGCACGTACGGCGATGTCGTCGTCGGAGAGCGGCTCTCGCGCACCCTGCTCGGGCTGCTCGCCGGTGTCGCGCTCGGACTCTCCGGTGCCGTGTTGCAGGCGCTCACCCGCAACCCGCTGGCCGACCCCGGTCTGCTCGGCATCAACCTGGGCGCGTCGGCCGCGGTCGTCACCGCGATCAGCTTCTTCGGCGTCACCTCCCTGAGCGGCTATGTGTGGTTCGCCTTCGTGGGGGCGGCGCTCGTCGGCGTCCTGCTCTACATCCTGGGCGGGGCGCGCGGCGCGACGCCGGTGCGGCTGGCCCTCGCCGGTACCGCGATCAGCGCGGCGCTCTACGGCTATCTCCAGGCCGTCATGATCATGGACGGGGCCGCGCTCAACAAGATGCGGTTCTGGACGGTCGGTTCACTCGCCTCCGCCAACATGACCACCATCCAGCAGGTCCTGCCCTTCCTCGCGGTCGGCACCGTGCTCGCGCTCGGCCTCGCCCGGCCGCTGAACGCCATGGCCATGGGCGACGACACCGCCCGCGCGCTCGGCGCCCACCTCACGCGCACGCGCGCGCTGTCGATGGCGGCGGCGACCCTGCTGTGCGGGGCTGCGACGGCCGCCTGCGGGCCGATCGTGTTCATCGGCCTGATGGTGCCGCACATCGTGCGCTCCTTCACCGGCCCCGACATGCGCTGGATCCTGCCGTACTCGGCCGTCCTCTCGCCGGTCCTGCTGCTCGGCGCGGACGTGGTCGGACGGATCGTGGCGCGTCCCTCGGAACTCCAAGTGGGCATCGTGACCGCGGTCATCGGCGCGCCCGTCTTCATCTTTCTCGTACGACGGCGGAAGTTGGCCCAGCTGTGAAGGCGATACGTACCCGGGGCCTGTCCATCCGGCTCGACGTCCGCACGACCGCGGTCGTCACCCTGCTCCTCGTCGCCGCGCTCGCCGCGAGCGTCGTCCTGATCGGCACCGGCGACTTCGACATCCCGGCCGCCGATGTCATCCGCACGCTGCTCGGCGACGGCGACGCCGGGCAGGACTTCATCATCAACGAACTGCGGCTGCCGCGGGTCCTCGTCGGGCTCCTGGTGGGCGCGGCCCTCGGGCTCGGCGGCGCCCTCTTCCAGTCCGTCTCCCGCAATCCGCTGGGCAGTCCGGACGTCCTCGGCCTCGGCCAGGGTTCGACCGCCGGGGCGCTCACCATGATCGTCCTGTTCCAGGGCAGCGCGGTCGAGGTCGCGGGCGGCGCGCTCGTCGGCGGGCTCGTGACCGGTGCCGTCATCTATCTGCTCGCCTGGAAGCGCGGCGTCCACGGCTATCGGCTCGTCCTCGTCGGCATCGGCGTCGCCGCCTTCAGCACGGCCGTCAACGGCTATCTGCTCACCAAGGCGGACTTCGTCGACGCCGCCCGTGCCGTGGTCTGGCTGACCGGCTCGCTCAACGGCCGCGACTGGGAGCAGGTCTGGCCGCTGCTCGCGCTCTGCGCCGTCCTCGTCCCGCTCGTGCTCGTGTACGGGCGTCCGCTGCGGATGCTGGAGATGGGCGACGACGTCGCGAACGCGCTCGGCGTACGCGTCGAACGCACCCGGGCCGTGCTGCTCACCGCGTCCGTGCTGCTCACGGCGGCCGCCACCGCCGCCGCGGGGCCGGTCAGCTTCGTCGCGCTCACCGCGCCGCAGCTCGCCCGGCGCCTCACGCGCTCGCCGGGGCCCAACCTCATGCCGGCGATGTTCATGGGCGCCGCCCTGCTGATCGTCGCGGACCTCGCCTCGCAGCGGGCCTTCGGCGCGGACCAGCTGCCCGTCGGCGTCGTCACCGGTGTGCTCGGTGGCGTCTACCTGCTGGGGCTGCTCGTCACCCAGCGCAAGGCGGGCCGGATATGACGCCCGTGCCCGCCGAGAAGTCCCGCCACGAACGCGTACCACCCCATGACCAGGAGCGTGCTGCTGTGAACCGGCTCATCGCCGACGACGTCACCCTCGGCTACGACCAGCGCGTCATCGCCGAGAAGCTGTCCGTCGAGATCCCCGACAACTCCTTCACCGTGATCGTGGGGCCCAACGCCTGCGGCAAGTCCACGCTGCTGCGCGCCCTGTCCCGGATGCTCAAGCCGTCCGCGGGGCGGGTGCTGCTCGACGGGAACGTCATCCAGTCGATGCCCGCGAAGAAGGTCGCCAAGACGCTCGGCCTGCTGCCCCAGTCGTCCATCGCGCCCGACGGCATCACGGTCGCCGACCTGGTCGCGCGCGGCCGCTACCCCCACCAGGGCCTCCTGCGGCAGTGGTCCGAGGAGGACGAGCGGATCGTCGACGAGTCGATGGAGTCGACGGGCGTACGCGAACTCGCCGACCGCTACGTCGACGAACTCTCCGGCGGTCAGCGCCAGCGCGTATGGATCGCGATGGCCCTCGCCCAGCAGACCCCGCTGCTGCTGCTCGACGAGCCGACCACGTTCCTCGACATCCAGCACCAGCTCGACGTCCTCGACCTGTGCGCCGAACTCCATGAGGAGCAGGGCCGCACCCTCGTCGCCGTCCTGCACGACCTGAACCACGCCGCGCGCTACGCCACGCACCTCATCGCCCTGCGCGACGGCGCGGTGGTCGCCGAGGGCGCGCCCTCCGAGATCGTCACGGCAGAGCTGGTCGAGCAGACGTTCGGGATTCAGTGCCGGATCATCGACGACCCGGAGAGCGGGACGCCGCTGGTGATCCCGGCCGCACGCGCGGGGCGCCGGGCACCGGCTAAAGCAGCGATCTGAGCTTCAGCAGGTCCCGGAAGCCGGCCTCCAGCCCGACCCGGCCGGAGGCCCACGCCTTCGCGAACCCCAACTCGCCGTCCACCAACGCGACGAGGTCGTCCCCCGTCATCGCCAGGCGGATCTCGGCCTTGTCGCGGGGCGGTCCCTCATGGGTGTCGAGCAGCGTGATCCGGCCGTTCTCGAGACGGCCGGTGAAGGTGGCGTCGAGGTCGGTGATGTGGCAGCTCAGCGAGCGGTTCAGCGCGGCGGCGCCGCGCACGTCGCCGTCGGCGGACGCGAGATTGTCCGAGAGTTCGTCGAGTGCCGTGCGGCACTCCGCCATGGTCGCCATCGTGATCGACGGTACCGCAGCGCTTCGGGGTAGCGTCGTGCCATGAGCGACTCTCACGCGGGACCACCAGAGGCGGAGGCAGAGCCGGACGGACCGTCGTACGACCCCGCCGCCCCCGCGCCCCTCGGCGTCGGACGCACGGCCACCGGCAGCACCGAGGTGGACGCCTGCCTCGCCCGGCTCGGCGACGCCGACCACCTCGCCACCGACGGCCACATCGAGGTGTACGAGGATGTACACCGGGGCCTGCGCGACGCGCTGACCGCGCTCGACGAACGCCCCGGCCCACCGGCACCCACCGGTGCGCCGTCATCCTCGTACGACAGGAGCTGAACCGAACGTGGCAGGAGTGGCACGACGCCGCCTCGACGCCGAACTCGTCCGGCGGAAGCTCGCGCGCTCGCGCGAGCACGCGAGCCAGCTGATCTCCGCCGGCCGTGTCTCGGTCGGCAAGACCGTCGCGACCAAGGCGGCGACACAGGTGGAGACGGCCGCCCCGATCGTGGTCTCGCAGGACGACAGCGACCCCGACTACGTCTCGCGCGGCGGTCACAAGCTCGCGGGCGCCCTCGCCGCCTTCGTGCCGCGGGGTCTTGTCGTCGAGGGGCGGCGCGCGCTCGACGCGGGCGCCTCCACCGGCGGCTTCACGGACGTGCTGCTGCGGTCCGGCGCCGCGCACGTCGTCGCCGTGGACGTCGGCTACGGCCAGCTCGCCTGGTCGTTGCAGAGCGATGACCGGGTCACCGTGAAGGACCGCACGAACGTACGGGAGTTGACGCTGGAGGCGATCGACGGCGTGCCCGTCGACATCGTCGTCGGCGACCTCTCCTTCATCCCGCTCGGCCTGGTGCTGCCCGCCCTCGTGCGGTGCGCGGCCCCCGACGCGGACCTGGTGCTGATGGTCAAGCCGCAGTTCGAGGTGGGCAAGGAGCGGCTCGGCAGCGGCGGCGTGGTGCGCAGCGCCGAACTGCGGGCCGATGCCGTACGCGGCGTCGCACGTCAGGCGTGGGGGCTCGGCCTCGGGGTGCGCGGGGTGACCGCGAGCCCGCTGCCGGGACCCTCGGGGAATGTCGAGTACTTTCTGTGGCTGCGCGCCGGGGCCGATGAGCTGGACCCGGCGGACGTAGACCGTGCCGTGGCGGAGGGGCCCCGTTGACTCAGTGCCGAGTGACCCAGACCAGAGCGCGAACCGTATTCCTGCTCGCGCACACCGGACGGCCCGCGGCCATCCGCAGCGCCGAACTCGTCGTCCAGGGGCTGCTGCGCAGCGGCATCGGCGTACGAGTCCTGGAGGCGGAGGCCGCGGACCTTCCGCTGCCCTCCGCCGTCGAGACGGTCAGGGAGGCCACCGCCGACTGCATCGACGACTGCGAGCTGATCGTCGTCCTCGGCGGTGACGGGACGCTGCTGCGCGGCGCCGACTTCGCGCGGGCCTCCGGGGTGCCGATGCTCGGGGTGAACCTCGGGCGCGTGGGCTTCCTCGCCGAGGCCGAGCGGGACGACCTCGACAAGGTCGTCGACCGGGTGGTCACCAAGGAGTACGAGGTCGAGGAGCGCATGACGATCGACGTCATCGTGCACCGCAACGGCGACGTCGTGCACCGCGACTGGGCGCTGAACGAGGCCGCCGTGCAGAAGGTGTCGCCCGAGCGGATGCTCGAGGTCGTCCTGGAGATCGACGGGCGGCCGGTCACCGGCTTCGGCTGCGACGGCATCGTCTGCGCGACACCGACCGGCTCGACGGCGTACGCGTTCTCGGCGGGCGGCCCCGTGGTGTGGCCCGAGGTGGAGGCGCTGCTCATGGTGCCGATCAGCGCGCACGCCCTGTTCGCCAAGCCGCTGGTGACCTCGCCGGACTCGGTGCTCGCCGTCGAGGTCCAGCCGCACACCCCGCACGGGGTGCTGTGGTGCGACGGCCGGCGGACCGTCGAACTGCCCTCGGGCGCGCGGGTGGAGGTGCGCCGGGGCGAGGTGCCGGTGCGACTCGCGCGACTGCACCACGCCTCGTTCACCGACCGACTGGTCGCCAAGTTCGCGCTGCCGGTCGCCGGGTGGCGGGGGGCGCCGCACTAGGGCGTGTCCGTAAAGTCCCGTCTGCGTCGCGACGCCCGGCACGCACTCTCGCCGCGTCGGCCGAAAGCCGAAGTACGCCCAGTACGAGGGCTTCCGGTCGGCACGCCGAGAGCACGCACCGGACGCCGCGACGCCCGCCCTGCGGGCGAACGACGGGACTTTGCGGACACGCCCTAGCGCCGCCGCGCGCCGAGGGGCGGTTCGGGCGGGGCGCGTCACCGGTCGTGCGGCCCCCTGGGGGGGGGCGTCTCGTGCCGTCTCCCGAAGGGTGCGGGCCCCTCGCCGCAGGTGCGTACCTGCGGGAGCGTCGTGGCTGGGCGCGCAGTTCCCCGCGCCCCTGACGGGGCGTCCGGCCGTTTACGTTGCGCCGACCACCGAGATCGCGCGCCTGCGCATGACCGCGCGGACCGGCAGGCCGGTGGCGAGCAGGGTCAGGAGCAGCGTGCCCGCGGCGACGCCGGTCGGGACGGCCCACGGCAGGTAGGGCAGGGCGGAGCCGAAGGCCGTGCTGAGGATCGGGGCGAGCGTGCCTAGCGCGATCGCGCCGCCGAGCAGCAGCGCGGTCCCCGCGACGACCACGGCCTCCCAGGCCGCCATCGCCCGCACCTGGGCGCGCTGGCTGCCCACCACCCGCAGCAGGGCCACGTCACGGCGGCGCTCGAAGGAGATCATGGCGAGGGTGTTGGCCGCGGCGATGGCGGCGAAGCCCGCGTAGAGCCCCGTGCCCACGTAATCGAGCCAGACCTCGCCGGTGCTGCCCGCCGAGCCGGTGTGGTGCTGAGCCGTCGTGTGCATGCCGATCTTGGTGAGGCCGAAGCCCACGACGAGTACGAGGGGTACGACCGCGGCGGAGAAGCGGCGGGGCTGCGAGCGGACGTTGAGCATCGCGAGGCGGGCGCTCGGGCCGACGCGGCCGATCAGCGCCGAGACCAGCCAGGCCGCCGGGCCGATGATGCGCGGGCCCAGCAGCCCCGCGCCGACGCAGAACATGATGAGCACGAGGAAGGCGCCCTCGCTCGCCTCGGCCGCGGGCTTCTTCGACAGGAGCACCGACACGAAGCACGCCCCGGCGACCGCGATCACACCGAGCGGCGCCCGCAGCATGCCGAGCCCCTGCCGTCCGGTCGCCGCTTCGGAGAGCGCGCGGGCCGGGCGCAGCAGGGAGAAGCGCAGCGCCGAGAAGAAGGCGGCGAGCGTCGTCGTCACCACGGCGACGCCCACGCAGACCGGCAGTGCGAGCCAGCTGAAGCGGAAGGTCGCCTCGGCGGGCAGCAGCCCGTGGGAGACCATGCCCGCGTGCCACCAGCGAGCGCCGAGACCGCCGAGGGCGAAGCCGGCGAGCGCGGCGGGGACGGAGGCGGCGAGGGCCTGGAGAACCACCGCGCGGCGGATCTGGCGGGGCTTCGCGCCGATGGAGCGCACCATCGCCAGCTCGCGGTGCTGCTGTGCCACGGCGGTGCCCATGGTCGAGACGACCACGAAAATCGACATGTAGATAGAGCCGATCAGGAGGACGATCGCCATGTCGCCCACGCCGTTCTCCGTGATCTGCCGACGCGCCGACGCGGAAAGACCCTCGGTGCTTTCGGTACTCGTCGTGCCGAGCATCATCGTCGACGCGCTCACCACGGTCGCCGCGAAGAGCGCGGCCACCGAGGTGCCTATGAATGCCGGGCGGTGCGCGCGCAGCGCCGCCCGTGCCAGTCCTGTTGCCATGTGGATCATGGTCGCGGCGGCGGTGGGGCGGGGGCCATGCGGCGAGCCGGTGGATCTTGCTGGGGATAACCCCACCCCCCTCGGCGCCGCCCCCCGCGGACTCGGTGCGGCCCCTGCGCGCGACCCACTCCCGCGAGTGACAGTGGCCGCCGGTACGCCGCTACTACCTGCGCCTTAGCGGACGGAGCCGAGGGGCCGTCGCACACCGGCCCCGCGACCTCGTAAGGTCGTGTCCGTGTTGGAGGAGATGCGGATACGGTCGCTCGGAGTCATCGACGACGCGGTCGTCGAGCTGTCGCCGGGGTTCACCGCCGTGACGGGTGAGACCGGCGCGGGCAAGACGATGGTGGTCACGAGCCTTGGCCTGCTGCTCGGCGGGCGCGCGGACCCCGCCCTGGTGCGGATCGGCGCGAAGTCGGCGGTGGTGGAGGGGCGCATCGCCGTACCCCCCAACTCCTCGGCGGCCGTCCGCGCGGAGGAGGCCGGGGCCGAGCTGGACGACGGGGCACTGCTGGTCAGCCGTACCGTCTCGGCGGAAGGGCGCTCCCGGGCGCACCTCGGCGGACGCTCGGTACCGGTGGGTTTGCTTTCCGAACTCGCCGATGACCTGGTCGCCGTGCACGGCCAGACCGACCAGCAGGGCCTGCTGAAACCGGCCCGGCAGCGCGGCGCCCTCGACCGGTACGCGGGCGACGCGGTCGCCGTGCCGCTCGCCAAGTACACGGCCGCCTACCGCAGGCTGCGGGCCGTCACCGCCGAGGTCGACGAGATCACCACGCGCGCGCGGGAGCGGGCCCAGGAGGCGGATCTGCTGCGCTTCGGCCTCGAGGAGATCGCAGGCGTCGAGCCGCGCGAGGGCGAGGACACCGAACTCGCCGCCGAGGCCGAGCGGCTCGGCCACGCGGAGGGCCTCGCCTCCGCCGCCACGTCCGCGCACGCCGCGCTCGCGGGCAACCCCGAGGACCCGGAGGTCGTCGACGCCTCCACGCTCGTCGCGGGCGCCTCAAGGGCCCTGGAGGCCGTGCGCGCGCACGACCCCGCCCTGTCCGCGCTCGCCGACCGCCTCGGCGAGATCGGGATCCTGCTGAGCGATGTCGCGGGCGAACTCGCCGGGTACGCGGACGACCTGGACGCCGACCCGCTGCGGCTCGCCGCGGTCGAGGAACGGCGGGCCGCGCTGACCCAGCTCACCCGGAAGTACGGCGCCGACATCGACGCCGTGCTCGCCTGGGCCGAGGAGGGCGCCGCCCGCCTGGCCGAACTGGAGGGCGACGACGACCGGTTGGACGAGCTGGTCGCCGAGCGGGACGCGCTGCGGACCGAACTGGCGGGGCTCGCGCAGACGCTGACCGAGGCACGTCAGGAGGCGGCCTCGCGGTTCGCGGCGGCCGTCACCGAAGAGCTAGCCTCACTGGCGATGCCCCACGCGCGCGTGTCGATCGCCATCAGCAGCACGGAGGTTCCCGAGGGGGCCGACGGCGTGGTCGTCGACGGCCGTACGGTCGCCTACGGCCCCGCGGGCGTCGACGAGGTGGAACTCCTCCTCGCCCCGCACCCGGGCGCCCCGGCCCGGCCCATCGCCAAGGGCGCGTCGGGCGGTGAGCTGTCGCGCGTGATGCTCGCCGTCGAGGTGGTCTTCGCGGGGACGGACCCCGTTCCGACGTACCTCTTCGACGAGGTCGACGCGGGCGTCGGCGGCAAGGCGGCGGTGGAGATCGGCCGCCGCCTCGCGCGGCTGGCCAAATCGGCGCAGGTCGTGGTCGTCACACACCTCCCGCAGGTCGCGGCCTTCGCCGACCGCCAGCTGCTCGTCGAGAAGACCAACGACGGCATGGTGACGCGCTCCGGGGTCCAGGTCCTGGAGGGCGAGGACCGCGTACGGGAACTCTCGCGGATGCTGGCGGGCCAAGAGGACTCGGAGACCGCGCGGGCCCACGCGGAGGAGCTTCTCGCTACCGCTAGGTCGGACGGTTAAGGCTCCCTCGTGTGAAGCCCCGTAAGGGGCGCGGGGAACTGCGCGAGCAACCACGAAAAACCCGCAGACGCGTCTGCTCAGTGACTCGGCAGACGCGTCTGCGGCTTTTCGTGGGCTGAGCGCGCAGTTCCCCGCGCCCCTGGCGGGGCGCTACACCTCACCCGTGTGGGTGATTGCGCCCAGAGAGTTGGCTGACCCCACACGGAAGTGACCTTTCGCCGGTGCCGGAACGGCACCCCGGCTGGCATCCTTGGCGGGACCGCCCGCCGCAGACCCAGGAGCCCCGGCCGCGTGAGCCACGTGAGCAGCCACTCGCCGCACGGACAGACACCGCACGGACAGACGCCGCTGCACACCGTTCAAGTCGTCGGCGGTGCCAGCGCGGGCAGCTGCGCGCACGTCAGATCGCTGGCCGCGGGACTCGCCGCCCGGGGGGTACGGGTCACCGTCTGCGCCCCCGAGGAGGCCGCCCGCGCCTACGACTTCGCCGGCACGGGCGCCCGCCACGTCCACGTGCCCCGCAGCGGCGACCCCGCCTCCGTGGCCGCCCTCCGGGTGGCCTGCGCCGACGCCGACCTCGTGCACGCGCACGGGCTGCACGCCGCCTTCCGCGCGGTCCTCGCGCTGACCGGGCGCCCCACTCCGCTCGTCGTCACCTGGCACAACCACACCCACGCGGCAGGCGCCCGCGCCCGCGTCCTGCGCGTCCTGGAACGGCGCGTCGCCAAGGCCGCCGCCGTGGTGCTCGGCGCCTCGTCCGACCTCGTCGACCGGGCCCGCAGGAGAGGCGCCAGGGACGCCCGGCTCGCCGCGGTCGCACTGCCCGTGCCCCGTCGCGCCGGCCTGCCCGATGCCCCGGACGAGGAACCGGACCGCCTCCTCCACAAGGCCCGCGCCGAACTGGGCGCCGTGGACCGCCCGTTGGTCCTCGCCGTCGGCGCCCTGGAGCCGGGCCGCGGCTACGACGTCCTCCTGGACGCCACGCGCGCGTGGCGGCACCTGGACCCGCTGCCACTGCTCGTCATCGCGGGGGAGGGCCCGGAGCGGGCCGCCCTCCAGCGCCGCATCGAGGCCGAGCGGCTCCCGGTCCGGCTGGTCGGGCGGCGCGACGACGTCCCCGACCTCCTCGCGGCCGCCGACCTCGCGGTGCTGCCCGGCGGCTCGGAGCCCCGCCCCGTCCTCGCCCAGGAGGCCCTGCACGCGCGCGTGCCGCTCGTCGCCGCGGCGAGCGGCGGGGTGTCCGACCTGGTCGGCGACGCCGCCGAACTCGTCCCCCACGAGGACGCCCCGGCCCTCGCCACCGCCGTTCTGCGCCTGCTCGCCGACCCGGCCCGCAGGGCCGAGCTGAAGAACAGGGGCACGGCCCAGGCGGCCACGTGGCCGACCGAGGACGAGACGGTCACCCAAGTCCTCAGCGTCTACGACGAGTTGACGCAGCCGGTGCCGTACAGCTGACGTCCGGGGCGGGTGTTCACGTCACAAGCCTGCGCGCCCGCAGCGCCAGGCTCAGTGCGAGAACCGTCTGCGGATCGTCGAGGTCGGTGCCCAGGAGTTCGCTGATCCGGGCCAGGCGGTTGTACAACGTCTGCCGGTTCAGATGCAGCTCGCGTGCCGTCTCCGCCTTGCGTCCCGCATGCGCCAGATACGTCTGGAGCGTAGGCAGGAGCGGCGGCTTCGACCGCTCGTCATGGGTGCGCAGGGGTCCGATCGCGCGGTCCACGAACGCCGCCAGGTCGGGATGGTCGCGCAGCCGCCACAACAGCAGGTCGATGTCCAGGCGCCGCGCGTCGTACCAGGGGCGGTCGGTCAGACCCTGCGCGGCCGCCGCCGTCTCCGCCGCGTGCCGCAGCCCCGCCGACGCCGCCGCCCAGCCACCCGCGACCCCGACCACGACGACCGGCGGCTGGGCCCCCGGCCGCCGCATCCCGGCCCGCTCGACCCCGGCCCGCAGCGCCGCAGCGACCCGGTCGGCCACCGCGGTCCTCTCGGATTCCGACCGCAGACCGAGGAGCAGGGGCACCCGGCCCTCGACAGGACGTACGCCGAGCAGTACCGGCACGCCCACGGACGCCAGCTCCTCCGCCACCGCCCGCGCGAGCACCGCCCAGGCGCCGCCCGTCGGCAGGCCGTCCGCGAGCCGCATCACCACCGGCAGCAGAGGGCTGTCCGCGGGGACCGGCTTGAAGCCGAGGACGCGGGCCTGCGCCGGGGCGTCGTCGGCCGCGATCCGCCCCTCCGCGAGATCGGTGAGGAAGTCACCGCGGCCGCGCGCCGCCAGCTCCTCCTCCTGGCGGGCCTGCATCAGCACCACCGCGAGACTGCTCGCAGCCCGCTCCGCGGCGATGCGGTGCACCGGCAGCGGCGCCGCATCCACGGCCAGCAGTACGAGACGGGCCCGCACCGAGCCCGCGCCGGGCCCGCCGCCCGGCACGTCGACGAGGACCGCGCCCGCGGGCGGACCGCCCCTCTCGACGGTCCGGCCGCGCAGCCCCTCCCACACCTGGAGCGGATCCGCGCACTCCGTGCCCGCCCCCGCGGCGTACAGCAGCTGCCCGTCCGCCGTCTCCAGGAAGATCGGGTTGCCGCTGAACTCCGCGAGGATGCCGAGGACTTGGGGGATGCCGCCCCCGCCGAGCAGCGCCTCCGTGCACCGCCTGTGCACCTCCTCGGCCTGCTGGAGCAGCGCGTAGTGGCCGTTGACGATCTCGGTGTGCACCTCTTCGGTGACCGTCACGAACGGCACCTCCCGGTGCAGCTGCACCAGTGGCAGCCCCGCGGTACGCGCCGTCTCGACGATCGCCGCGGGCAGCCGGGCGAAGCGCGGACCCAGCTCGACGACCAGCGCCGCGATGCCCCGCTCCGCCAGCTCGCGCACGAACGCGCGCTGCTCGGCCGGGCGCGCCCCGAGCCCGAGCCCGGTGGTGAGCAGCAGTTCGCCGCCCTTGAGCAGCGAGGCGATATTGGGCACCTCGCCCGCGTGCACCCACCGCACCGTCCGCTGGAGCCGGTCCGCGCCCGCGACGACCTCGGGGAGCCCGCCGCGCAGTCCCGGAAGTTCCAGCGCGCGCTGCACGGTGATGCCGCCCCGAGTGCCCTGATTGTCCATGGCGCGGACGCTACCGGGGCGCATCGCACACGTCACGGCAGGGTGCCTCACCGCGCCCTAACCCCCGTACGCCCCCGAAGCCGTCAGCCGCAGGGCCGTGTCGATCAAGGGCACGTGGCTGAACGCCTGCGGGAAGTTGCCCACCTGGCGCTGGAGCCGCGGGTCCCACTCCTCCGCGAGCAGCCCCAGGTCGTTGCGGAGCGCCAGCAGCTTCTCGAAGAGCTTGCGGGCCTCGTCGACCCGGCCGATCATCGCGAGGTCGTCGGCCATCCAGAACGAGCAGGCGAGGAACGCGCCCTCGTCGCCCTCCAGGCCGTCCACGCCCTCGTCGTCGCCGGCCGTGGGGTAGCGCAGGATGAACCCGTCCGACGTCGACAGCTCCCGCTGGATCGCCTCGATCGTGCCGATGACGCGCTTGTCGTCGGGCGGCAGGAAGCCCATCTGCGGGATCAGCAGCAGCGAGGCATCCAGCTCCTTGGAGCCGTACGACTGCGTGAAGGTGTTGCGCTCCGGGTCGTAGCCCTTCTCGCACACGTCCCGGTGGATGTCGTCGCGCAGCTCGCGCCACTTCTCCAGCGGGCCGTCGGCCTCGCCGGACTCCAGGAGCTTGATGGTGCGGTCCACGGCGACCCAGGCCATCACCTTGGAGTGCACGAAGTGGCGGCGCGGCCCTCGCACCTCCCAGATGCCCTCGTCCGGCTCGTCCCAGTGGTCCTCGAGGTAGCGGATCAGCTTGAGCTGGAGCAGCGAGGCGTAGTCGTTGCGGGCCAGGCCGGTCATGTGCGCCAGGTGCAGCGCCTCGGTGACCTCGCCGTAGACGTCGAGCTGGAGCTGGTGGGCGGCGCCGTTGCCCGCCCGGACCGGCTGGGAGCCCTCGTAACCGGGCAGCCAGTCCAGTTCCGTCTCGCCCAGCTCGCGCTCGCCCGCGATGCCGTACATGATCTGGAGGTTCTCCGGGTCGCCCGCCACCGCGCGCAGCAGCCACTCGCGCCAGGCGCGGGCCTCCTCGCGGTAGCCGGTGCGCAGCAGCGACGACAGGGTGATCGCCGCGTCGCGCAGCCAGGTGAAGCGGTAGTCCCAGTTCCGCGAGCCCCCGATGTCCTCGGGCAGCGAGGTGGTGGGCGCCGCGACGATGCCGCCCGTCGGCGCGTACGTGAGCGCCTTCAGGGTGATCAGCGAGCGGACCACGGCCTCCCGGTAGGGCCCGTGGTACGTGCAGTGGTCGACCCACTCGCGCCAGAAGTCCTCCGTGGCGGCGAGCGCCGTCTCGGGCTCCGGCAGGGCGGGCTGCTGCCTGTGCGAGGGCTGCCACGAGATGGTGAACGCGATCCGCTCGCCCGGCGAGACCGTGAAGTCCGAGTACGTGGTGAGGTCCTTGCCGTAGGTCTCGGCGTCGGAATCGAGCCACACGGAGTCGGGGCCCGCGACGGCCACCGTGCGGCCGTCGACCTTGTGCACCCAGGGCACCACACGCCCGTAGCTGAAACGCATCCGCAGTGCCGAGCGCATCGGCACCCGGCCGGTGACGCCCTCGACGATCCGCACCAGCTGGGGTGCGTCGGTGTCGCGCGGCGGCATGAAATCGATCACGCGGACAGTGCCGCGCGGGGTGTCCCACTCCGATTCGAGCACCAGGGAGTCGCCGCGATAGGTGCGGCGGGCAGCCGTGGGTGGCTGCGCCTCTGGCGCATACGCGGGCCCGAGGCGCCAGAAGCCGTGCTCCTCGGTGCCCAACAGGCCGGCGAAAACGGCGTGGGAGTCGAAGCGGGGAAGGCACAGCCAGTCGACTGTGCCGTCCCGGCAGACCAGGGCTGCGGTCTGCATGTCTCCGATGAGTGCGTAGTCCTCGATGCGCCCGGCCACGTGCATCTCCAGTCGAACGGCCACGTTCGCCCCGCGGGGCGCTTACTTACGGGTCTGCGGTCAAGTGATCGTTGCCGAGCGCTTGTTCCGGGTGCAAGGCGGGGTGGTGCCGTGTGCCGGAGGGGGCTCGGCAGCGAGTGTCCGAGCAGGATACGACGCACGTTGGTGATCCGCGCGCCCCTCCCGGCAACGAGGCGCGGCCGAACGGGTGAGCGGCAGGTGAGAGGCGGTGTCTCCCGCAATTGTGCAGGTGCGGGTCCTGTGACGCCACCGTGTGCGTCTGATGGCGGAGCGTGGCCGGAAGCATGCTCCTTCCGTCGCTGATACCCTGGTAGCCCGTGAGCCGGTGGTCATAGAACCCCCGAACCGCAGCGACGGCGCCTCCCCCGAATCCCTGGTGAGGCCGCCGGTACGCCCCTTTCAGACCGCGACACGGGAGCCCCCCTTGGCCATGCAGCCCAAATCCACGACGACCAAGCACATCTTCGTCACCGGGGGTGTCGCCTCCTCCCTCGGCAAGGGTCTGACTGCCTCCAGCCTGGGTGCGCTCCTCAAGGCGCGTGGCCTGCGTGTCACGATGCAGAAGCTCGACCCGTACCTGAACGTCGACCCGGGCACGATGAACCCCTTCCAGCACGGTGAGGTGTTCGTCACCAACGACGGCGCCGAGACCGACCTGGACATCGGCCACTACGAGCGTTTCCTCGACGTCGACCTCGACGGCTCGGCGAACGTGACGACCGGCCAGGTCTACTCCCAGGTGATCGCCAAGGAGCGGCGCGGCGAGTACCTCGGCGACACCGTCCAGGTCATCCCGCACATCACCAACGAGATCAAGCACCGCATCCGCCGCATGGCCACCGACGACGTCGACGTCGTGATCACGGAGGTCGGCGGCACGGTCGGCGACATCGAGTCGCTGCCGTTCCTGGAGACCGTCCGCCAGGTCCGCCACGAGGTCGGCCGGGACAACGTCTTCGTCGTGCACATCTCGCTGCTGCCCTACATCGGCCCCTCCGGCGAGCTGAAGACCAAGCCGACCCAGCACTCGGTCGCCGCCCTGCGCAACATCGGTATCCAGCCCGACGCCATCGTGCTGCGCGCCGACCGCGAGGTCCCGACCGCCATCAAGCGCAAGATCTCGCTGATGTGCGACGTCGACGAGGCCGCCGTGGTCGCCGCCATCGACGCCAAGTCGATCTACGACATCCCGAAGGTGCTGCACACCGAGGGCCTCGACGCCTACGTCGTACGCAAGCTCGACCTGCCGTTCCGCGACGTCGACTGGACGCAGTGGGACGACCTGCTCGACCGCGTGCACAACCCGAAGCACGAGGTCACCGTCGCGCTGGTGGGCAAGTACATCGACCTGCCCGACGCCTACCTCTCGATCACCGAGGCGATGCGCGCCGGCGGCTTCGCGAACAAGGCCCGCGTCAAGGTCAAGTGGGTCACCTCCGACGACTGCAAGACCCCGGCGGGCGCCAAGAAGCAGCTCGGCGACGTCGACGCGATCCTGATCCCCGGCGGCTTCGGCGAGCGCGGCGTCGACGGCAAGGTCAGCGCCATCCAGTACGCCCGCGAGAACAAGGTGCCGCTGCTCGGCATCTGCCTCGGCCTCCAGTGCATCGTCATCGAGGCCGCCCGCAACCTCGCGGACATCCCCGACGCGAACTCCACGGAGTTCGACGCCGCCACGGCCCACCCGGTGATCTCCACCATGGCCGAGCAGCTCGACATCGTCGCGGGCGAGGGCGACATGGGCGGCACGATGCGCCTTGGCATGTACCCGGCCAAGCTGGCCGAGGGCTCCATCGCGCGCGAGGTGTACGACGGCAAGGAGTACGTCGAGGAGCGCCACCGCCACCGCTACGAGGTGAACAACTCCTACCGCGCCGACCTGGAGAAGAAGGCCGGGATCCTGTTCTCCGGCACCTCCCCGGACGGCAAGCTCGTCGAGTACGTCGAGTACCCCCGCGAGGTGCACCCCTACCTGGTCGCCACGCAGGCGCACCCGGAGCTGCGCTCCCGCCCGACGCGTCCGCACCCGCTCTTCGCGGGCCTGGTCAAGGCCGCCGTCGAGCGGCAGCAGGGCGAGCGCAAGGCGGGCGCGAAGTCCGGTAAGTGACACCGGGGCGTTACGGTTGCCGGGGTGCGTGCCTTTCGAGGCGCGTGCCCCGGTTTCATTTGCACGTGTGGGAGGACAGGGCGACATGACGATCAAGGACACCGCCGAGGAGTGGCAGGTCACGGCCACGAAGACGCCCTTCGTGGGCAACAAGACCTCGGTGCGCACCGACGACGTGGTGATGCCCGACGGATCCGTGGCCCGCCGTGACTACCAGGCCCACCCCGGCTCGGTGGCCGTCCTCGCGCTCGACGGCGAGGGCCGCGTCCTGGTCATCCGCCAGTACCGCCACCCGGTCCGCCACAAGCTCTGGGAGATCCCCGCCGGACTGCTCGACGTCCCCGGCGAGAACCCCCTGCACGCCGCGCAGCGCGAGCTGTATGAAGAGGCGCACGTCAAGGCGGGCGACTGGCGGGTCCTCACCGACGTCTACACCAGCCCCGGCGGCTGCGACGAGGCCGTGCGCGTCTTCCTCGCCCGCGATCTCGCCGAGGCCGAGGGGGAGCGCTTCGAGGTCTTCGAGGAGGAGGCCGACATGGAGCTGACCCGGGTCCCGCTCGACGAACTCATCCGCGGGGTGCTCGCCGGCGAGCTGCACAACAACTGCCTCGTCGTGGGCGTCCTTT
This sequence comes from Streptomyces sp. NRRL S-920, assembly GCF_000717945.1. Taxonomy (NCBI): domain Bacteria; kingdom Bacillati; phylum Actinomycetota; class Actinomycetes; order Kitasatosporales; family Streptomycetaceae; genus Streptomyces; species Streptomyces sp. NRRL S-920. The sequence continues at coordinate 21,401 of NZ_JODF01000052.1, read as the reverse complement.
CGCTGTACGCGGCCCTGAACGGCGAGGGCCTCGACGCGCTGCGCCCGGCCGAGGCTCCCTGGCCCGCGCGCCCCTTCGAGGCGTAGGCGGCGAGGGGCGCTCCCCGAACAGCCCTACCGGTATGACGATCTGCTGATCCGATCGGGGGACTTGTGCGCGCCGCGTGTCCCGAAGCCCCGCGGGGCCTGAACTAGGCTCTGAAAGCGTCCCGCCAGAAGTCCCGGCGGGTTCGTGCGCAGGCGGACGGGAGCGTGGCCCGTGACGGATCAGGCGGTCGACACGGACGGTACGGCGGCGGGCGGCGCGGTGCCGTCCCCGGCCGGTACCGCTGGGGAGCCGGCAAACGATCAGTTCGTCGGCCGGCTCCGGGAGTTGAAGGAGCTGCGGGCGGACGTCGACCGGGCGGGGCTCGACACCCTGTCCGGCCGCAAGGCGCCCCGCGCCCGCGTCCTGCTCGTCGCGGGCCGCCCCGGCTCGGGCCGCACCGCGCTCGCCGAGGAACTCGTACGGCGGCTCGCGGGCGACTACCCCGACGGAGTACTGCGGGCCCGCCTCTCGGAGCCCGACGGCGAACCCGTGCCGACCGAGCGCACCGCCCGCGAACTCCTCGACGCCCTGGCCGTGCCCGCGCCGCCCGGCGCCTGCGCGGACGACCTCTGCGCACTGCTCAGGGACGCCCTGAAGGAGCGCAGGGCCCTGCTGCTCCTCGACGACGCGGCGGACGCCGAGCAGGTCGACGCGCTGCTCCCCGACACCCCCGGCTGCCTGGTCGTCGCCGTCTCCCAGGGCCCGCTCACCGGCATCCCCGACGTGCGGCCGTGCACGCTCGGCGGTCTCGACAAGGCGGCCGCGGTGGAACTGCTCTCCCGCGCCGCGGGACCCGTGCGCATCACGGTGGACCCGCGCTCCGCGGAGTCCCTGGTCGAGGCGTGCGCCGCCCATCCGGCGGCCCTGGTGCTCGCCGGGGGCTGGCTCTCCGTACGCCCCAAGGCGGCCGTCGCCGACCTGGCCAAGCGGGTGCACGACCTGCCCGCGGAGGGCTCACCCCTCGCCCGGGTCTTCCGGCACACCTACGCCTCGCTGTCCGGGCCCTCCGCGCGGGTCCTGCGCCTGCTCTCCCTCGCCCCGGCCGGCCACGTCGACCCGCACACCGCCTCCGCGCTCGCGGGTTGCTCGGTCTCCGGGGCCAAGGCCGCCCTCGACGACTTCGCCGCCCTCGGACTCGTCCGGCGCGTGGCGTCCTCGCTGCCGCAGTACGAGGTGCCCGGCTGCCTCGTGCCGCTCCTGCGGTCCCTCACCGAGAGCCAGGACCGCCCGGCCGAGCTCCAGCTGGCCCGCGCCCGGATGCTGGAGCGGACCGTACGCCTGCTCCAGTCCTGCCGGGCGGTCACCGAGCCGGACGCCTCCGCCGCCCGCAAGAAGATCGCGGGGCTGCCGCGCGCCCTGCGCTTCGACAGCCCCGGCGCCGCGGCCGAGTGGCTCTCCACCCGGCGGCCCGCCCTGCTCGCCGCGGCCCGCCTCGCCGTGGCCGACGGGGAGCTGGACACCCTCGCCCGGCGCCTGATGGCGGCCCTGACCCGGGCCCTGGTCGCGCACTACGGCACCCAGGCCGCCGCCCCGGACCTCTACGGCATCCACCGGCTGGTCCTGGACGTGGCCGAGCGGCGGGACCTGCCGCGCGAGAAGGCCGCCGCGCTCCTGAACCTCGCGGACCTCGACGCGCAGACCGGACGTACGCACGACGCGCTCGCCCGCTACCGGGCGGCGTTGGACGCGGGCCGCGCGGCCGGCGATCCGTACGCCACCGGACGCGCGATGGAATCCGTAGGGGGCGCCTACCAGGAGCTGGGGGACTGGTCCCGGGCCTCCGACTGGTTCGGCAGGGCCCTGGCCCAGCGCCTGGCCCGCGGCGAGCGCGCCGACGCCGCCCGTCTCTACGGCCGGATCGCGGCCGTGCACACCTACGCGGGACGCTACGGCGAGGCGCTGCGCAACTGGAGTTCGGCGCTCACCGGGCACCGCAAGAACGGCGATGTGGCCGCCCAGGCACGGGCGTTGAGCGAGATGGCCCGCGTGCAGGAGTACGCGGGCCGCCCCGAGGAATCGCTGCGTACCTGTCAGGAAGCCGTCGAGTGGGCGCGACACGCCAACGACGTACGTCTGCAAGCGGCGTTGCAGCTGCGCCTCGCGGACACCCTGGAGCGGCTCGGCGACCCGGCGGCCGCCCGGCTGCACAGGAGCGCGGCCGAGCGCATGCTGGGAGGGGAGTACCTGGAAGCCGCCAGGCTTGAAACGAACGGTGGAGCAGCACCTTCCGCCTGCGAAATCCGTAGTGCATCCGCAGCGGATTGAAGTATTGAAAGGCTAGACAGCGAGAAATCCTTCATTAGACTGGCTCCGCCGCGTACATTCGTGGTGTCCTCCGTTGCGCCCTCGTGTGCACCGGTCTGTGTCGCATTGCCCGAGATATCCCCTGAGCCAAGGACCGTGATCGACGATGAAGGTCGGCATCCCCCGCGAGGTCAAGAACAACGAGTTCCGGGTGGCCATCACCCCCGCCGGTGTGCACGAGCTGGTGCGCCACGGCCACCAGGTCGTCATCGAGCGGAACGCCGGCGTCGGCTCCTCGATCACGGACGCCGAGTACGTCTCGGCCGGTGCCCGGATCCTGGACACCGCCGACGAGGTCTGGGCCACCGCGGACCTGCTCCTGAAGGTCAAGGAGCCCATCGCGGAGGAGTACCACCGCCTCCGCAAGGACCAGACCCTCTTCACCTACCTGCACCTGGCCGCGTCCAAGGAGTGCACGGACGCGCTCCTGGAGTCGGGCACCACCGCCATCGCGTACGAGACCGTCGAGACCGCGAACCGCGCGCTGCCGCTGCTCGCCCCGATGTCCGAGGTCGCGGGCCGCCTCGCCCCGCAGGTCGGCGCCTATCACCTGATGGCCGCCAACGGCGGCCGCGGCGTCCTGCCGGGCGGCGTCCCGGGCGTGGCCGCGGGCAAGGCCGTCGTCATCGGCGGCGGCGTCTCCGGCTGGAACGCCGCGCAGATCGCCATCGGCATGGGCTTCCACGTGACCCTGCTCGACAAGGACATCAACAAGCTCAAGGAAGCCGACAAGATCTTCGGCACGAAGATCCAGACGGTGATCTCCAACGCCTTCGAGCTGGAGAAGGCCTGCCTGGACGCCGACCTCGTCATCGGCGCCGTCCTCATCCCGGGCGCCAAGGCCCCGAAGCTGGTCACCAACGAGCTGGTCTCCCGCATGAAGCCGGGAAGTGTCCTTGTCGACATCGCGATCGACCAGGGCGGCTGCTTCGAGGACTCGCGCCCGACCACGCACGCCGAGCCGACCTTCCCGGTCCACAACTCGGTCTTCTACTGCGTCGCCAACATGCCCGGCGCGGTGCCCAACACCTCCACCTACGCGCTCACCAACGCGACGATGCCCTACATCGTGTCGCTCGCGAACAACGGCTGGGTCGAGGCGCTGCGCCGCGACCCCGCGCTGGCCCTGGGTCTCAACACCCATGACGGCAAGGTCGTTTACCGGCAGGTCGCCGAGGCCCACGGTCTCGAACACCTTGAGCTGGAGTCGCTCCTCGGCTGACCCAGGTGACCGACTCCGGTCGGTCTCGGACACTTTCGTCAACGAAAGTCGTCAATCTCACGCCCGCGGCCGGACCTTGAGAGGGGTCCGGCCGTATGCGTATCCGTGTGGACACGCTCAACTCGCCTTGAACGTAACCCTTTAGCCGTTTCGCCCACCCCGGAAACGTGCCGTTGGCAAGCCGTATGCCCTTGACATCGAGGTGTTCCTTTGCCGACACATCGGGTCCGGTCCGGCGGATTGTGTTGCTGCGGAGCGGTGACACGCCATAGAGTCGCCAACCGTCGGCATGGTGCCACGCTGACCTATCGAGAAATTTCCTGGTCACCAAGGAGGTAAGACGACTTGTGAATGAGTCGACATTTGCTCCCGGGGGTGGTCAACCAGGAATGTCTGTGCGGGACCAAGGACCCGTCGGGCTCGAGGCTGTCGGCTCCGTCGCTGTCCGCACCTTCGAAGCCCGGCAGAGCCCCCAGCCGACACAGTCAGCACCCCAGAGCATGGATGGCCATCACGTGAACGCCATGGCCGGCGACCGGAGTGGCGATAACACCCACACCCCCCTCGCCGACTACGAGGAACTGCCCCAAGGGCACTTCTACGACCCAGACGCCGAGTACGAACCCGATCCGGAGTACGCGGCCACGCTCGCCCCGGACGCCGCCCGTCAGCGCCGCGAGCGCATCGGCCCCACCGGCCGCCCGCTGCCGTACTTCCCGATCCCGGGTCCGCTGACCGATCACGGTCCGGCCAAGATCATCGCGATGTGCAACCAGAAGGGCGGCGTCGGCAAGACGACGTCGACCATCAACCTGGGCGCCGCCCTCGCGGAGTACGGGCGACGGGTCCTGCTCGTCGACTTCGACCCGCAGGGCGCCCTCTCGGTGGGCCTCGGGGTGAACCCGATGGAGCTGGACCTGACGGTCTACAACCTCCTCATGGAGCGCGGCATGTCCGCGGACGAGGTGCTCCTGAAGACGGCGGTCCCGAACATGGACCTGCTGCCCAGCAACATCGACTTGTCGGCCGCCGAGGTGCAGCTGGTGAGCGAGGTCGCGCGCGAGTCCACGCTCCAGCGGGCGCTCAAGCCGCTGATGCAGGACTACGACTACATCGTGATCGACTGTCAGCCCTCGCTCGGCCTGCTCACCGTGAACGCCCTGACGGCGGCTCACAAGGTGATCGTGCCGCTGGAGTGCGAGTTCTTCGCGCTGCGCGGTGTGGCCCTGCTGACGGAGACCATCGAGAAGGTCCAGGAGCGGCTCAACCCCGAGCTGGAGCTGGACGGCATCCTCGCGACCATGTACGACTCCCGCACGGTCCACAGCCGTGAGGTGCTCGCGCGCGTGGTCGAGGCCTTCGACGACCACGTGTACCACACGGTCATCGGGCGCACGGTCCGCTTCCCGGAGACCACGGTCGCCGGTGAGCCGATCACCACGTACGCCTCGAACTCGGTCGGCGCGGCCGCCTATCGTCAGCTCGCCAGGGAGGTGCTCGCCCGGTGTCACGCCGAGTGAGTCTGCCCGGGGCCGACGAACTGTTCCGTACGACCGGGGGGATGGCCCTCCAGTCGTCCTCCCCGCGGCGCCCGGCCAACGGCGAGGCGAGGGTGCCCGCCCCGGCGGGCGAGAGCGACGAGGCGGCGGCATCGGCCGAGGACGCGGCGCACGGCGAGGGCGGTGAGCCCGCCGAACACGCGGCCACGGACGCGGAGTCGGGCGCCGAGTCCCGCAGCCGGGCGGCCGCCGCGGAGGGCGAGAAGGGCGCGGCAGGCCGTGCGGCCCCGGCGCAGGAAGGTTCTGCCGGTTCCGCCGCGCAGGGCGGCGGCAAGTCCGGCTCCTCCACCGCGCAGGCGCGGCGGCGGGCGCGGGCGGCCAACCGGCGGCCCAGCGGACGCGAGCGGCACGACGAGAAGATCACCGTGTACGTCTCCGCCGAGGAGCTGATGGACCTCGAACACGCGCGGCTCGTGCTGCGCGGTGAGCACGGGCTCGCGGTCGACCGCGGGCGGATCGTGCGGGAGGCGGTCGCCGTCGTCCTCGCCGATCTGGAGTCGCGCGGGGACGCGAGCATTCTCGTACGACGGTTGCGCGGGCGCTGAGGGGTAGCCTTCCCGCCTGATGGCCACGAACGACGACCCCGCACCGCCCGCCCGTAGGCGCGCCCTTGGGCGAGGCCCTGGGGGGATCCCCGAAGGGGTCCCCGGAGGGACCTCCAGCGGGGTGTCTGCCCACAGCGCCGACGGCGAGGCGGGGGAACCGTCGGCCGAGCCCGACGACGGGCGGTTCAAGGTTCGGCTCGCGAACTTCGAAGGGCCCTTCGATCTGCTGCTCCAGCTGATCGCCAAGCACAAGCTGGACGTCACCGAGGTCGCGCTGTCCCAGGTGACCGACGAATTCATGGCGCACATCCGGGCCATGGGGCCCGACTGGGACCTCGATCAGACGACCGAGTTCCTGGTGGTCGCCGCCACGCTGCTGGACCTGAAGGCGGCGCGGCTGCTGCCCGCCGCCGAGGTCGAGGACGAGGCGGACCTGGCGCTGCTCGAAGCGCGGGACCTGTTGTTCGCGCGGCTGCTCCAGTACCGCGCGTACAAACGGATCGCGGACATCTTCAGCGGGCGGCTCGACGAGGAGGCGCGGCGCTATCCGCGGACCGTGGGCCTTGAGCCGCACCACGCCGAACTGCTGCCGGAAGTCGTCATCAGCATCGGCGCCGAGGGGTTCGCCAAGCTCGCCGTGAAGGCGATGCGGCCGCGCGCGAAGCCGCAGGTGTACGTCGATCACATCCACGCCCCGCTGGTGTCCGTGCGGGAGCAGGCCGGTCTTGTCGTCGCCCGGCTGCGGGAGCGGGGGGAGGTCAGCTTCCAGGTGCTGGTGGAGGACGCGGGGGACACCCTGACCGTGGTCGCGCGCTTCCTCGCCCTGCTGGAGCTGTACCGCGAGAAGGCCGTCGCCCTGGACCAGGAGGATCCCCTGGGGGAGCTGATGGTGCGGTGGACCGGCGGGGACGGCGGCGGGGAGCCGACCGTGACCGACGAGTTCGACCGGGCCCCCGAGCCGATGGAGGAGAAGGCGTGAGCGAGCACCCCACGGGAGCCCCGGCCCCGGCCGCAGCCGGTGCGGGCGCCGTCGCGGACCTGGAGTTGCGGCCCGCGCTGGAGGCCGTCCTGATGGTCGTCGACGAGCCGGCCACCGAGGAGCACCTGGCGAAGATCCTCCAGCGGCCCCGGCGCGAGGTCGCCGACGCGCTGCGCGCGCTCGCCGACGAGTACACCGTCCAGCGGCGGGGCTTCGAGCTGCGGCTCGTCGCGGGCGGCTGGCGGTTCTACACGCGCCCCGAGTACGCCGCCGCCGTGGAGGGCTTCGTGCTCGACGGGCAGCAGGCGCGGCTCACCCAGGCGGCTCTGGAGACCCTCGCGGTCGTCGCGTACCGCCAGCCGGTCAGCCGTTCGAGGGTCTCCGCGGTGCGCGGGGTGAACTGCGACGGCGTGATGCGCACCCTCCTCCAGAGGGGTCTGGTGGAGGAGGCGGGCGCGGAACCCGAAACAGGTGCGATCCTGTACAGGACGACGAACTACTTTCTGGAGCGGATGGGCCTGCGCGGCCTGGACGAGCTGCCGGAACTCGCGCCCTTCCTCCCCGAGGCGGACGCGATCGAGGCCGAGAGCCAGGAGGGCGCGTTGTCGTTCGACCCGGACGCACCCGATGCGCCGGGGTACGAGTACACCCAGAGCACAGCCGACTAAACGGAACTTTTGATGCGAAGCAGCAACGGCAAGAACAGCAGCGGAAACAACGGCGGGAGCCGTGGTGGCAACAGCGGCGGCCGTGGCAGCAGCGGTGGCCGCGGCAACTACCGGGGTGCCGGTAACGGCCGCGACGACCGGCAGGGCGGTAAGCCGGGCGACCGGCAGGGCGGTAAGCCGGGCGACCGGCAGGGCGGCGGCAGGCCGGGCGACAGGCGCGACGACAGGCGCGACGACAAGCCCAGCAGGCCGAGCAAGCCGCGCCCCGAGGAGCGTCGCTATGACGTGGGCGGCTCCGACGCGGTCTTCGGGTCCGCGGCGAGGAAGGGCCGCGGCGCGGCCGCGCGCGGCGGCGCCAAGGGCGGTCCCCGGACCTCCCAGGGCGCAGGCGCCCGCGGCAGCCGTCGTCCCGCCCCCGCGACCTCCCGCGAGTTCGACACCCGCCAGGAGGAGCGCAACCGCGAGCGGTACGCCGGCAAGCCCAAGGTGAACCTCCCCAAGACCTTCCCGGGCGCCGAGCAGGAGGGTGAGCGCCTTCAGAAGATCCTCGCCCGCGCGGGCTACGGCTCGCGCCGTGCCTGTGAGGAGCTGGTCGACGAGGCGCGCGTCGAGGTCAACGGCGAGATCGTCCTGGAGCAGGGGCTGCGGGTCGACCCCGAGAAGGACGAGATCAAGGTCGACGGCCTGACGGTGGCCACGCAGTCGTACCAGTTCTTCGCGCTCAACAAGCCCGCCGGTGTCGTCTCCACCATGGAGGACACCGAGGGCCGCCAGTGCCTCGGCGACTACGTGACCAACCGCGAGACGCGGCTCTTCCACGTGGGGCGGCTCGACACCGAGACCGAGGGCGTCATCCTGCTCACCAACCACGGCGAGCTGGCGCACCGCCTGACCCACCCCAAGTACGGCGTGAAGAAGGTCTACCTCGCGCACATCGTGGGCCCGATCCCGCGTGACCTGGGCAAGCAGCTCAAGGACGGCATCCAGCTGGAGGACGGGTACGCCCGCGCGGACCACTTCCGCGTCGTCGAGCAGACCGGCAAGAACTACCTCGTCGAGGTCACCCTCCACGAGGGCCGCAAGCACATCGTGCGGCGCATGCTCGCCGAGGCCGGCTTCCCCGTCGACAAGCTGGTGCGGGTGGCCTTCGGGCCGATCACCCTGGGCGACCAGAAGTCCGGGTGGCTGCGGCGCCTCTCGAACACGGAGGTCGGCATGCTCATGAAGGAAGTCGAACTGTAGGCACCCCCGCGGAATCGCTTGTCAGGGCCACCCCCCTCTCTTTATAGTCAATGAGACTCTAAAGAGAGGGGGGTGGTCGTGCATGCGGGGCTACGACAAGCACGCCTTCGAGCCGTTCGCCGTCACCGTCGATCTGGCGGTGTTCACCATCCGCGGGGGCGCGCTGCACGTGCTGCTCGTCGAGCGCGGCCAGGAGCCGTACGAGGGGCGCTGGGCGCTGCCCGGCGGATTCGTGCTGCCCGACGAGTCCGCCGAGAGCGCGGCGCGGCGCGAGCTGGCCGAGGAGACCGGGCTCGCCGACGTCAGCGGGCTCCACCTGGAGCAGGTGCGCACCTACAGCGAACCGGACCGTGATCCGCGCATGCGGGTCGTCTCCATCGCGTTCGCGGCACTCGTCGCCGACCCGCCGGAAGCGCGCGGGGGAGGCGACGCGGCCCGCGCGGCCTGGCTGCCCTACGGCCCCGCGGCGTACCGGCCGCTCGCCTTCGACCACGACCGGATCCTCGCCGACGCCCACGACCGGATCGGCGCCAAGCTGGAGTACACGGGGCTCGCCACCGCCTTCTGCGCGCCCGAGTTCACGCTCGGCGAGCTGCGGCAGGTCTACGAGGCGGTGTGGGGCGCCGAGCTGGACCCCGCGAACTTCCGGCGCAAGGTCGTCGGCACCGCGGGACTCGTCGAGGCGATCCCCGGCGCCGCGCGGCTGACCGGCGGGCGCGGCAAACCCGCGGCGCTCTTCCGGGCCGGCACCGCCCGTGCCCTGCACCCGCCCCTGCTGCGCCCCACCTCGGAAGGACCGACCTCATGAAGCGCGCCGCCTCCGGATCCCTGCTCGGGCTCGCCCTCGGCGACGCGCTCGGCTTCCCCACCGAGTTCGACGACGTGCCGTCGATCCTCGCGAAGTCCGGCCCCTGGCGGGGCATGGGGCTGCCGGACCCCGCCCTCATTACCGACGACACGCAGATGACCCTCGCGCTCAGCCGCGCCCTCCAGGCCGCCACCGCGCGCGGCCTGTGCGATCCGGAGCGCTTCGCGCTGCTCGCCCGCCGCGAGTTCGTCACCTGGAACGTGTCGCCGGACAACGACCGCGCCCCGGGCAACACCTGCATCCAGGCCTGCGAACTGCTCGCCGACGAGGAACGCGCCTGGCGGGACGCCAGCCAGCTGCACTCCAAGGGGTGCGGGGCCAATATGAGGGTTGCGCCGCTCGGTCTCGTGCCCGGCATCGATGACGAGGTGCGGGCGGGCGCCGCCCAGACGCAGTCCGCGCTCACCCACGGCCACCCCACCGCGCTCGCCGCGAGCGACCTCACGGCACACGCGGTGCGGTTGCTGGCCCGGGGCGCGGAACCGATGGGCCTGGTGGGCCTCCTGCGCTCGTACGCGCTGGAGAACCGCACCCGCTACCGTCAGGCGTGGCTCGGCGACCTGTGGTCCCGCTCCCGGGCCTCGTCACCGGAGCGGTTCATCTCCCACGGCTGGGACGAGTGCCTGGCCGCCCTGGAGCGCCTGGAGGCCGAGCTGAGGAAGGCCAACCCGGAGACCGACCCCTGCCTGGCCACGGGCGCGGGCTGGATCGCCGAGGAGGCCCTCGCGACCGGCCTCCTCTGCTTTCTGATGTTCGTCGACGAGCCCGTCACGGCGCTGCGCCGGGCCGCCTGCACCTCGGGCGACTCGGACTCGATCGCCTGCCTGGCGGGCGCCTTCGCGGGCGCGCACCTCGGCGCCGACGCGTGGCCGGGCGACTGGGTCGAGCGGATCGAGCACCGGGACGAGCTGCTGGGGTTCGGGGCGCTCTGGGACGCCTGAAGCGACCGGCTCAGGCGGCCAGGGCCGAGGCCCGCCGTACCCGGAAGAGGAAGTCCGTGATCCGCTCCCGGTCCGGTTCGGCGGGCAGGGGACTGTCGGGGGCCGCCTCCCGCGCCTCGGCCGTGAGACGGTCCATCCACGCCGCCACCTCCGGCCACGGCACCTCACCGCGCTTGACCGCGAGGAGCGGCTCCCGCTGGCCGCCGACATCGATCGTCAGCTTGCCGGTGCGCAGCAGGTCACGGCAGGACATGAGCAGGCGCAGCAGGTGCATGGCGTGCTTCCAGCGGGGCGCGCCATGGACGCGCAGGTCCGCCTCCAGCTTCTTGCGCTGGCCGAGCGCGTAGCCGGTGAAGGTCTCGTGGACCCGGCGGGAGAGGAACGCCTCGCGCAGCGCGAGCAGTTCCCGGCCGGTCTCCGTGACGTGCTCGACGTGCGGGGAGTGCAGGCACTCCAGGATGTTCGGATTGGCGCGCAGCGCGAGCGCGCAGAAGCGCTCCAGCTCCCAGGAGAACTGCTCATCGGCCGGCCCGTCCACGTGCGTCGGCGGCTTCTCGAAGCGCCAGAACAGTGGGGTGGGGGCCACGAAGACGCCCCTGCGGTCGGTGTCGCTGCCCTCCGTGGCCAGACCGAAGGCGCGCGAGCCCATCACGCAGGCGTAGATCGTGTGATCGCGTACGAGGTCGTCGGCGGGCATGCCGGGAGCGTACGGGGCAGGCCGGCCCCCGCGCGTTCGAATATCCGGGCCCGGCCTGGCCCGGCCCGTCTCGGCAGACGGGCGCCGCGCGCTCCCGCGACGGGCGCTGACTACCCTTGCCGTACAACAGTCATACGTACGCGAGCGAGGAGCAGCACTGTGGCGGTACGAGCGGTCCGGGGCGCCGTCCAGCTGGAGAGGGACGACGCCGCGCACATGGGCGAGCAGGTCAGCGCGCTGCTCACCGCCGTCCTGGAGCGGAACGGACTGACCGGCGAGGACCTGATCAGCATCTGGTTCACGGCCACCCCCGATCTGCACTCCGACTTCCCCGCGGCCGCCGCGCGCGGGCTCGGCATCGGCCTCGCCGACGTACCGCTGCTCTGCGCGCAGGAACTGGACATCGCGGGCGCCATGCCCCGTGTCGTCCGCGTCCTCGCGCACATCGAGACCGACCGCCCCCGCTCCGAGATCGCGCACGTCTACCTCGGTACCGCCGCCGCACTCCGCAAGGACATCGCCCAGTGAGAACCGCCCTCGTCATCGGCACCGGCCTGATCGGCACCTCCGCCGCCCTGGCCCTCGCCTCCCGCGGCGTGACCGTCCACCTCGCCGACCACGACCCGGCGCAGGCCCGCACCGCCGCCGCGCTCGGCGCCGGCAGCGACGAGTCCCCTGAGGGACTTGTCGACCTGTGCGTCGTCGCCGTACCGCCAGCGCACGTCGCCGCCACGCTGGCCGACGTCATGCGGCGCGGCACCGCCCGCGCCTACCTCGACGTGGCGAGCGTCAAGGGCGGCCCGCGCCGCGAGCTGGAGGCGCTGGGCCTCGACCTCACCCCGTACATCGGCACGCACCCCATGTCCGGACGCGAGCGCAGCGGCCCGCTCGCCGCCACCGCCGACCTCTTCGAGGGGCGGCCCTGGGTGCTCACCCCGACCCGCGACACCGACACCGAGGTGCTCAACCTCGCCCTGGAGCTGGTCGCGCTCTGCCGCGCCGTTCCCGTGGTCATGGACGCCGACGCCCACGACCGCGCGGTCGCCCTCGTCTCCCACATGCCGCACCTGGTCTCCAGCATGGTCGCGGCCCGCCTGGAGAACGCCGAGGAGACCGCGGTACGCCTGTGCGGCCAGGGCATCCGCGATGTCACGCGGATCGCCGCGTCCGACCCCCGGATGTGGATCGACATCCTCTCCGCCAACCCCGGCCCGGTCGCCGACCTGCTGGCCCAGGTCGCCGGTGACCTCGACGAGACCGTGACGGCGCTGCGGGCCCTCCAGTCCGCCGACGAGGAGAAGCGGGCCGAGGGCGCGGCGGGCGTCGAGAGCATGCTGCGGCGCGGGAACGCCGGCCAGACCCGGGTGCCCGGCAAGCACGGCACGGCCCCGGCCGCGTACGAGATCGTCGCGGTCCTCATCGACGACCAGCCGGGCCAGCTGGCCCGCATCTTCGCCGACGCGGACCGCGCGGGCGTCAACGTCGAGGACGTGCGCATCGAGCACGCGACCGGCCAGCAGGCGGGTCTGGTGCAGCTCATGGTCGAGCCGAGGGCCGCGTCCGCGCTGAGCGCGGCGCTGCGGGAGCGGGGCTGGTCGATCCGGCAGTAGTCGATTTGACCGCAGTCGATTTGACCGCAGTCGATCCGGCGGCAGGGACCGGAAGGCCCGCGGCGAGGGGCCGCCGAAGGGGCTGTCGGGGCAGCGTGCGCGAGCCAGTAACCTTGTGCGGGGCGTGTTCGCGCCCCGCCTCCCCGCCCCGCGTACCGCGAAAGGTGCCCGCCCCCCGTGGAAACCGCAGCAACCGCCGCCCCGGCAGCAGTGATCGTCGCCATCGACGGGCCCTCCGGCACGGGCAAGTCGAGCACCTCCAAGGCCGTCGCCGCCCAGCTCGGCCTCAGCTACCTGGACACCGGCGCCCAGTACCGGGCGATCACCTGGTGGATGGTGCACAACGGCATCGACCTCACCGACCCGAGCGCGATCGCCGCCGTCGCGGGCAAGCCCGAGATCGTCTCCGGCACCGACCCGGCCGCCCCGACCATCACGGTCGACGGCACGGACGTGGCGGGCCCGATCCGCACCACCGACGTCACCTCCAAGGTCAGCGCGGTCAGCGCCGTCCCCGAGGTGCGCACCCGCATCACCGAGCTACAGCGCGCCATCGCCCGGTCGGCCGAGAAGGGCATCGTCGTCGAGGGCCGTGACATCGGCACGACCGTGCTGCCCGACGCCGACCTGAAGATCTTCCTCACCGCCTCTCCCGAGGCGCGCGCCGCCCGCCGCTCGGGCGAGCTGAAGGGTGCCGACGTCAAGGCGACCCAGGAAGCCCTGATCAAGCGGGACGCGGCCGACTCGAGCCGCAAGACGTCCCCGCTGGCCAAGGCCGACGACGCCGTCGAGGTCGACACCACCCAGCTCACGCTCCAGCAGGTCATCGAGTGCGTCGTCACCCTCGTCGGGGAGAAGCGGGCCGCCAAGTGACCCAAGGTGCTGCTGAGCGGGGCGCCTCCGAGCGCGGTGCCGAGGTGGGCCGGCGCATCGGCGTCGGCCTCATGTACGGCCTGTTCAAGCCGCGGGTCCTCGGCTCCTGGCGGGTGCCCGCGAGCGGCCCCGCCATCCTGGCCGTCAACCACTCGCACAACGTGGACGGCCCGATGGTCATGGGCGTCGCGCCCCGGCCGACGCACTTCCTGATCAAGAAGGAAGCGTTCATCGGCCCGCTCGGCCCCTTCCTGAGCGCCATCGGCCAGGTCAAGGTGGACCGCTCGGTCGCCGACCGGACGGCCATCACCCGGGCCCTCGGCGTCCTGGACCAGGGCGGCGTCCTCGGGATCTTCCCGGAGGGCACCCGGGGCGAGGGCGACTTCGCGTCGCTGCGCGCCGGGCTCGCGTACTTCGCGGTGCGCTCGGGCGCCCCGATCGTCCCGGTCGCGGTGCTGGGAAGCACCGAGGAGCGCGGACGGTTGATAAAGCAGCTGCCCCCGCTGCGCAGCCGGGTCGACGTCGTCTTCGGAGACCCGTTCGAAGCGGGCGACGGAACCGGCCGGCGTACGCGCAAGGCGCTGGACGAGGCGACCGTGCGCATCCAGGGGCGGCTCGCCGCCCACCTGGAAAACGCCAGGCGCCTGACCGGGCGCTGAGCGAGACTTATCAAGTAGTGCCCCGGCCGTCGAAAGGCCGGCGCACCGATCACCACGATGAACGACGAGGTACGGACTTCATGAGCGACCAGATCCAGCCCGAGGGCGACGGCTTCGCCGAGCACGACCACGGGGCGCTCGGCGACGCCGAGTACGCGCAGTTCATGGAGCTCGCCGCCGAAGAGGGCTTCGACATCGAGGATGTCGAGGGTGCCATCGAGGAGGTGGGCCACGGCCCGCTGCCCGTCCTCGCCGTCATCGGCCGCCCGAACGTCGGTAAGTCGACCTTGGTGAACCGCATCATCGGCCGCCGCGAGGCCGTCGTGGAGGACCGCCCCGGCGTGACCCGCGACCGCGTCACGTACGAGGCCGAGTGGGCCGGCCGCCGCTTCAAGCTCGTCGACACCGGCGGCTGGGAGCAGGACGTGCTCGGCATCGACGCGTCCGTCGCCGCCCAGGCGGAGTACGCCATCGAGGCCGCGGACGCCGTGGTCTTCGTCGTCGACGCCACGGTCGGCGCCACCGACACCGACGAGGCCGTCGTGCGCCTCCTGCGCAAGGCCGGCAAGCCCGTCGTCCTGTGCGCCAACAAGGTCGACGGCCCTTCCGGCGAGGCCGACGCCACCGCCCTGTGGGCCCTCGGCCTCGGCGAGCCGCACCCCGTCTCCGCGCTGCACGGCCGCGGTACCGGCGACATGCTGGACGCCGTCCTGGAGGCGCTGCCCGAGGCGCCCGAGCAGACCTTCGGCACGGCCATCGGCGGCCCCCGCCGCATCGCGCTCATCGGCCGCCCGAACGTCGGCAAGTCCTCGCTGCTCAACAAGGTGGCGAACGAGGACCGCGTGGTCGTCAACGAACTGGCGGGCACCACCCGCGACCCGGTCGACGAGCTGATCGAGCTGGGCGGCGTCACCTGGAAGTTCGTCGACACGGCGGGCATCCGCAAGCGCGTCCACCTCCAGCAGGGCGCCGACTACTACGCCTCGCTGCGCACCGCCGCCGCCGTCGAGAAGGCGGAGGTCGCGGTGATCCTCATCGACGCCTCCGAAAACATCTCGATCCAGGACCAGCGCATCGTGACGATGGCCGTCGAGGCGGGCCGCGCGATCGTCGTGGCGTACAACAAGTGGGACACCCTCGACGAGGAGCGCCGCTACTACCTGGAGCGGGAGATCGAGACCGAGCTGGCCCAGGTCGCGTGGGCGCCGCGGGTCAACGTCTCGGCGGCCACCGGCCGGCACATGGAGAAGCTCGTCCCGGCGATCGAGACGGCCCTCGCGGGCTGGGAGACGCGCGTGCCGACCGGCCGTCTGAACGCGTTCCTCGGCGAGATCGTCGCCTCCCACCCGCACCCGGTCCGCGGCGGCAAGCAGCCCCGCATCCTCTTCGGCACCCAGGCGGGCACGAAGCCGCCGCGCTTCGTCTTCTTCGCGTCGGGCTTCATCGAGGCGGGCTACCGCCGCTTCCTGGAGCGCCGCCTGCGCGAGGAGTTCGGCTTCGAGGGGACGCCGATCCATATCTCGGTGCGGGTGCGCGAGAAGCGCGGCCGCAAGAAGTAGTCCCCGGCGAGACGTACGCCAGACGGTACGTACGTACGTGAATGCCCGGCCCCCGCTCTCGGGGGCCGGGCATTTTTTTCACTGCTCGGCGTGGGCCGTGCTCAGTGCTCGCGGCGGGGAGCCGGTGGCAGGGCCGCGGGGAAGTAGTGGTGTCCGGTGAGGTGCTGGCCCGCTCCCGCGTAGTGCTGGTCGTACTGGCCGTAGCGGCCCACGTGGAACTGGCCGAAGGAGTTCTGCCGCGGGTCGTGACGCGAGTCGTAGCGTCCGTCGCCGCGGTGCTGCGTGCCGTACGGCCCGGTGCCGAAGGCGGTGAACCCGAGATTCTCCTCGCCGGTGCGGTCGCCCGGCAGGGACCGGAAGGCCCTGCGGTACTCCGAGTACAGCGTGTCGTAGATCGGTGTGGCCGAGCGCTCGCCCGTGGTGTCCTGCGCCGTGCGCATGGACGGGATCGGGTTCTGGTACGTCGGCCGGGGGCGGGAGGGGTCGTATGTGTGCACGTCTGTGCCAACGAAACCGCCGCCCGACGGATGCGGGGGCCGCGCGGCTTTCCGGCTCCGGCAGGAGCGTGACCGGCGCGTTCGCGGTCGGGACGCGGCCCCGGGGCACCCGGTCGGTCAGGTACCGGCCAGCGGCATCGTGCACGCGACCAGGTTTCCGCGGGCCGCCGTCCTGTCCAGGGCGTCCCGCAGCAGGTCCTCGCGCGGCTGGCGGCCGATGGAGCCCGCGGGCGCGGCGAAGAGCAGCACGCTCTGCGTCTTGTTCGCCGCGGCCCGCCAGGCGTCGGTGACCTGGAGCGGCTGGTGGGCCTGCCACCAGGCGACGGGGGAGCCGCCGCCCGTGCCGGGCTGGAGGACGGCGTGCAGCTGGCCCATGGCGAGCAGCACCGACCAGCCGTGCAGCACGGGCGGCACGCCGTCGAGGGAGGTCGTCGGCAGGAAGCCCTGCTCGATCAGGAGCGGCAGGAACTCGTCGCCGCCGCCGGGAGCCGCGCCCGGGCGGGCGATGGGTCCGGTGGGCTCGACGACGAGTGCGGGGCGCAGCTCGCCCTCGATCAGGACCAGGCCGCTGGTCACGCCGAGGACGGCCTGACTGGGCGCGGCGTCGCCCTCGGCCTCCTCGCCGGTGATGGACCGCACGGCACCCTGCAACTGCTCCTCGGAGACCGTCACGATCTGGGAGGGCAGGCAGGTGGCGTGCGCGAAGGCGAGCACGGCGGTCTCGTCGCCGACGAACAGGACCGTGCTGGTGCGCTCCTGCTCGGAGTCGCCCGGGGTCCGGCAGGACGTGCAGTCGTAGCTGCCCGGGGTGTTCTCTCCGGCGAGCAGCCGGTCGGCTTCTTCGTCGCCGATCTCGGCGCGTACGTCGTCGCTGACGTCGAGCATGCGCGGCACGGGTGGCTCCTCGGGATCGTCACGTGGGGTGCTTGGGGAGGGTGTGGCGAGCCGGTCGGTGCCCGGCTCATAAGAAGACAACGGTGGATCAGTGGCGCAAGTCACGGATGAAGACGAACGGAATCGAACCATCCGACGCGGAGGGTGAGTCGGGCCCCGGAATCCGTCACTGAGCGCCAACAGGTGGGCTGTGAAGGGAAGTTGGGCCGGTGAGGTGAGTCACAGATCACCGGTCCGGGCGGTCGACAAATGCTGATATCAGCGAATGAAGTGGGTGGCCGGATTTAGCCGCTACCCTCGGTAACGCGCAACTGGCCTGGAATGACAAGGAGTCGGTTGATACCGGGGCGAGCGGGCTCCTAGATTCCACCGCCGTGTGCAGCGAGCACCGCTCGGGCACGTCCGCCGGTCGCACAGCCAGCTCCGACCAAGTACGGCTTCGATCAAGCACGGCACCGACCCCGGCGGGCGGGCCGGACGGGCCCCGGGCGCCGGATGCGTGAGGGGGCCGTACGGCCAGGGGGAGCCCGGGTCCTTCGAGAGGGAAATTCATGACCGCACGTCCCCAGCGCATTCGCACGACGGCAGTGATCGCGGGGGCCGCGCTCTGCGCGCCCCTGGGGCTGCTCGCCGCGACCGGCCAGGCCGGCGCGGCCGACGGCGGGGTGTGGGACCGCATCGCACGGTGCGAGAGCGGCGGCAACTGGCGGATCAACACGGGCAACGGCTACTACGGCGGGTTGCAGTTCTCCGCGAGTACCTGGCGCGCGTACGGCGGAGGGGCCTACGCGGCCACCGCCGACAAGGCGTCGAAGGCGCAGCAGATCGCTGTCGCCACCAAGGTCCAGCGCGCCCAGGGATGGGGCGCGTGGCCCACCTGCGCGGCCCGGGCGGGGGCGTACGGCAGCACGCCGTCCGCCGCGGCGCCGACGCCCAAACCAGCGAAGCCCGCGCCCAAGTCCGCGCCGAAGGCGGCGAAGCCCGCGCCCGAGGCCGGCCAGCGACGGCCGGGCGGTGGGACGGAGCGTGCCGACCGGGGGACCTCCCGGGGCGCTTTTGGGAACTACACCGTCCAGTCGGGTGACACCCTCAGCGGCATCGCGGCCCGGCACGGCAGCAGCTGGCAGCGGGTGTACGCGGCCAACCGGGCGGTCATCGGCGGCGATCCGCACGTGATCGTGCCGGGGCAGCGGCTGAACGTCTGAGCCTCCGTCCGGGTGGGGTCGCGGCCGCGGCGGGCGCGGCACGCGCCGGGCCCGGGGCGCGGCTGCCTAGCGTGACCCGATGCAGCTGACGCAGTCGAGGCATCCGCTCACGCATCCGAGGCATCCCACGCAGTCGAGGTATCCGCTCACCCGTCCGCCCAGGCGATCGACGAGGGCCTTGGCGGTGGTCGTGGGCGCGGTTCTGGCCGCGGTGGCGCTGCCACCGGCCGCCGCGTCCGCGTCCGCGCCGCCGCGGCTCGGCGCCCCCTCCGAGGAGTACGACTGTCCTCTCGACAAGGGGCCCTGGCACTGCCTCGCCCAGTGCGAGAGCAACGGGCGCTGGGACACGAACACCGGCAACGGCTTCTACGGAGGCCTCCAGTTCTGGCAGCCGACCTGGGAGGAGCACGGCGGGCTCGCGTACGCGCCGCGCGCCGACCTCGCCACCAAGGCGGAGCAGATCAAGGTCGCCGAGAAGGTGCTGAAGACCCAGGGCTGGAAGGCCTGGCCCGCCTGCTCCAAGAAGGTGCGGATCGAACGGTTCGAACGCCCTGATCGATTCGACCGGCGCGTGCATGTGGTCAAGCCCGGGGAGACGCTGAGTTCGATCGCTCGGCGGTACCAGGTCGCCGGGGGCTGGCAGGCCCTCTATCAGGCCAACCGCGCTGTCGTCGGGAGCAGCCCCGACCGGCTCGCCGTCGGGGTGAGGCTCCTCATTCCGGGACGCGGCGGCTCGGGGGCGTGGGGGCGGGGCTGAACTCCGCGGCCTCTCCGCTGAAGGCCACGGTGCCCCGCCGCAGTTCGTGCACCACCACTGCCGTCCGGCTCGCGCGTTCGCGCAAGGCGGGCGGCAGTTGTTGGTCGGCGACGACGACGCAGGCGCCCTGGTCCGTGGCCAGGTCGGTCAGGTGCGTGTAGGTGCGGGCCGCGACGGTGGGGGACATGCCCTGTGTCGGCTCGTCCACGAGGATCACCGCCGTGGGGGAGTGCGGGGTGGGGGAGTGCGGGGCCGGGGTGAGCGGGGCGCGGGTGAGCAGGGCCTGGGAGAGCAGGGCCCGGGAGAGGGCGAGCATGCGTTGTTCGCCGCCCGACAGGGTGCCCGCGCGGCGGGGCAGCAGCGGGCGCAGCTCGGGGTAGACGGCCAGGGCGTGGCCGAAGTCGCCCTTGACGTCGCAGAGTTCCAGGTTCTCGGCGACGGTGAGGGAGGAGAACACCGCCTGGCGGTCCGGTACGAAGCACAGGCCTTGGGCCGCTCGTTCGTGGGCCGCGTGCCGGGTGATGTCCCGCCCGTCGCGGAGCACGGCTCCTTCGGAGAGGGGGATCGTCCCTGCGAGGGCGCGCAGGACCGTGGTGCGGCCGGAGCCGTTGCGGCCGAGGAGGACGGTGAGGGTGGCGGCGGGGGCGGCGAGGGTGATGCCGTGCAGGGCTTCGAGAGGGCCGTAGCGGGCGCGGGCGTCGCGCAGTTCGATGCCTTTCATCTTCCGATGCCCATGTGTCGTCTTCCGGTGCCCTTGTGCAGTATCTGGTCGGCCGGGCCCGAGGCGATGATGCGGCCGGCCTTCATGGAGTGCACGGTGTCGGCGAGGCCCGCGACCAGGTCGAGGTCGTGTTCGACCACGAGGAGCGCCATGCCGTCGGCCGCGAGGGCGTACAGCAGGGTGGCCAGGGCGGTCACTTCGGCCGTGTCCAGGCCGGCGGCGGGTTCGTCCAGGAGGAGGGTGTGGGGGGCGCTCGCGAGGGCCCTCGCCAGTTCCGTGCGGCGCAGGGCGCCGGTGGGGAGGCCCCCGGCGGGGTGGGCGCGCAGTGCCGTCAGGTCCAGGAGGCGGAGGGCCTGGTCGGCCGCACGGGGGGTGGGGGCCGGTGCCCGGTCCGCGCCGACCTGGACGTTCTCCGCGATCGTCAGCGACGGGAAGACCGCCAGTTGCTGGAAGGTGCGGGCCACGCCGGTGCGGGTGCGGGCGTGGGCGGGGAGCGCCGTGATGTCGCGGGCGCCCAGGGTGATCCGTCCCGAGTCGGGGCGGAGGGTGCCGGCGAGGCAGTGGAAGAGGGTGCTTTTGCCGGCGCCGTTGGGGCCGATGACCGCGGTGATGTGGCCGGGGGGCACGGTGAGGGTGACGTCGTCGAGGGCGGTGAAGCCGTTGTAGGTGAGGGTGAGGTGGTGGGCTGTCAGGGGGGTGGCTTCGGTGTGCGGGGCTCGCCGGGGGCGGCTTGGGCGTGGGCGTGCTTGTGGGCGTGGGCGTCGTGGGCGTGGTGACGGGTTGGTGGGGGGCGCTTCCGTGCGTCGTGGGGGCGGGGCCGCGGGGGTATCTGCGTGCTCGCCATCTTGGCGCCGGCGCCCGTCGGTTGTTGGGCTCGGCCAGTTGGTTCCACTGTGCTCCGCTCGCAGATACCCCCACGTCCCCTCGGCCCGGGGGCGCGGCTGCGGGTTGTGGGTGTCTGGGGCCGCACCGGAGGCCCCGGGGCCCGGCTGGGGGTTGTGTGTGGCTGGGGTCGCACCGGCGGCCCCGGGGTGCGTCTGCGGGTTGTCTGTGGCTGGGGCTGTCCCCTCGGTTGGGGGGTGTGGCTGCGGGTTGTGGGTGGCTGGGGCCGCACCGGAGGCCCCGGGGTGCGTCTGCGGGTTGGGTGTGGCAGGGGCAATCTCCTCGGTTGGGGGGTGCGTCTGCGGGTTGTGGGTGTCTGGGGTCACGCCGGAGGTCCCGGGGTGCGTCTGCGGGTTGTGGGTGGCTGGGGTTGGGTCTGCGGTGTGGCGGCGTGGGTGCCGGGCGTCTGTGTCTCGGGTTGTGTCTGTGGTCGAGGGATGCCGGGGGTGAGCTTCCTTGGTCGGGGGTTCCCCTGCGGTCTGTGGGCGTGAGTGCGAGGTGGGGGTGGTTGGGGCTGTTCCCGCGGGTGGGGGGTGCGGGGCGTGTGTATCCGGGGCCGTTCCTCCCGGCCGGAGGCGTGGCTTCGGGTTGTTTGTGGCTGGGGGGCTGTCTCTTATACACATCTCCGAGCC
>NZ_JODF01000051.1:0-47814 GCF_000717945.1 Streptomyces sp. NRRL S-920 | reverse complement strand
GGTCCTTGACGACTACCACTCACCGCGCGCGCGGCAGCACCACCGCACACCAGCTACGCGGCACACACCCGCCCCCCGACACGCGGGACCACACACACCGAAACGGGGACATAGAAAACCCAACCACCGGGGGCCGCTCACAACACTCCAGCCCTCCCGAGCGGCGGATCACAACTACGGGCAGGCTGTCAGATCGTCAAGTCGGCCGTACATAGGACTTAAGACCCATCGACGGCGGTCGCCATGCCTCCACGGCTGCCGACAACCCATAAGACGTCATTTCATTTGGCGAGCGTGCGGTGGCATATGTGGGTGGTGGCGAAAGGAGAGCCAGCGCCGCAGGTGGGAGCGGTCGTAGCCCAGTCGGTCCCCGTCAACCGTCCCCCTTGAGGGCGCGGATACAGACCGACTCGATCGCGCACCGCGACCACTCGTCCAGTTCGCCGCGCCGGCCGGGCTCGTCGAGCACCAGGCGGTGGAGCTCGGCCCACACCCTGGCCTCGGTCCACTCGGTGAACCGGCGGAAGGCGGTCACCCCCGAGAGGCCGAAGCCCGGCGGCAGTTGATTCCACGTGCACCCCGAGGTGGCGACGAAGATGATGGCGGCCAGCACCTGCCGGTCCCCGTGCCGTCGCCGACCGCCGCCTTGCGGGCGCCCCGGTGCCGGCGGGACCACCCGCTCGAACACCCCCCACAGGTCATCCGGCGCCATCCGCTTCACAAGCGAAGAAGTCACCGGTCCAGACTGCCGCAAGATCACACCAAACGAAATGGCGACGGGTTGCGAGCCACGGGCAGCCGACCGCTCGCAGGAAATATTCCCGGCGATGTCGACGATCGTCCGGGATGCTGGTCGCCATGGATGAGGATGCCGGTCGTCATGGATGAGGTCGAGGTGGTCGTCGCCCATCGCGAGCGCGTGACCCTGCGCGTAGGCGACGTGTTCCTGAAGGTGGACGCCGACCAGGCGCGCATCGACGTCGAGGTCGAGGCGATGGCCCTGGCGCCGGTCCCGACCCCGGAGATCCTGTGGCGCAAGCCGCCCGTGCTCGCGATCGCCGCTGTGCCGGGGACGGCGCTCGGCCGCCTCGGCGAGTCGTCGACCGCCTCGCCTGCGGCGTGGGCCGCGGCGGGCGCCGCCATCCGACAGTTGCATGACGCCCCGTCGCCGCCCCGCCCCGGCAGGGCCGGCCGGAGCGTCGACGCGTTGACGGCGGAACTCGACGGTGAGTGCGAGTGGCTCGTGACGCACGGCGTCCTGCCGGCCGACCTGGTCACCCGCAACCGCCAGGTCGCCGAGGCCGCGCTCCGGCCGTTCCCTTCGGTGTTCACGCACGGCGACCTACAGATCGCTCACGTATTCGCGGTCGGCGACGAGATCACGGGCATCATCGACTGGTCCGAGGCGGGCCGGGGCGATGCCCTGTACGACCTCGCCACCTTGACGCTCGGACACCCAGAGCACCTCGGAGACGTCGTCGTCGGCTATGGCACCGACGTCGACCTAGACGTGATGCGCGCGTGGTGGTCGTTGCGCAGCCTCCTGGGGGTCCGCTGGCTGATCGAGCACGGCTTCGACCCGTCCGCACCGGGCTGCGAGGTCGACGTACTGAAATCACAGATGTAAGGCCAGACCAGTGCGGCAGCGCGCTCGCTTCTTCTCCCCGCCCGGCGGGCGGCGCTGCGGCCGCCCGGGATCTTGAGCGCATGGGCTCAGCGGGCCGTCAGCCCGGGGGAGTTCAGCGGTCGCCCGCGCTCTGGAAGGTGCGGCGGTAGGCCTGGGGGGAGACGCCGATCGCGGTGCGCAGGTGCTGGCGCAGGGACGCGGACGTGGCGAATCCGACCCGGGCGGCGATCTGCTCGACGGACAGATCGCTGGTCTCCAGCAACTCCCGCGCCCGGGCGACCCGCTGCTGGGTCAGCCACCGTCCCGGGCTCGTCCCCACCTCGTCCCCGAACCGTCGGATGAACGTCCGCAGACTCATCCGGGCCTGGTCGGCGAGGTCGGCCAGCGTCAGCGGCTCCTCCAGCCGCCTCAGGGCCCACTCCCGCGTCGCCGCCGTGCCGGCCACGGACGGCTCGGGCACCGGCTGTTCGATGTACTGGGCCTGACCGCCCTCCCGCCACGGCGGCACCACGCACCGGCGCGCGACGCGGTTCGCCACCTCGCTGCCGTGGTCCTTGCGGACGAGGTGCAGGCACATGTCCACGCCGGAGGCGGCACCGGCCGAGGTGAGGATGTTGCCGTCGTCGACGAACAGTACGTCCGCGTCCAGGGCCACCGTGGGGAACAACTCCCGGAACCGGTCCGCCAGTTTCCAATGCGTCGTGGCCACACGCCCCTCCAGCAGTCCGGCCGCGGCGAGCGTGAAGGCGCCGGTGCAGATGGACACGATGCGCGCATCGGCGGGGATCAGGGCGAGCGCGTCCGCTACCGCAGCCGGGAGCCGCGCCGAGGCCTCGCCCTCTTCGCTCCGGGCGACGAGGTCTTCGGCATGCTGCCGTACCCGTACGGGGCGGGCACGCACGCCGAATACGTCACCGGTCCCGCCCGCGCCTTCGCCCCGAAACCGGCCGCCATCGACCACGTGCAGGCCGGCGCCCTGCCGCTCGCCGCCCTCACCGCCTGGCAGGCCCTGGTCGACACCGCCCGCCTCGAAGCCGGCCAGCGGGTACTGATCCACGCGGCGGCGGGCGGCGTCGGTCACCTCGCCGTACAGATCGCCAAGGCCCGACAAGCACACGTGATCGGAACCGCGAGCGCCCCGAAGCACGACTTCGTACGCGCCTTGGGGGCCGACGAGGTCCTCGACTACCGCACCACGGACATCACCGAGGCCGTCCGTGACGCCGACGTCGTCCTGGACTCCCAAGGCAGCGACCACGCCATCCGCTCCCTGCGCAGCCTGCGTCCCGGCGGCATCCTGGTCTCCCTCCGACTCGACGACGGCAACCCCGCGCTCATCCAGCAGGCGGCCCGGCTCGGTGTCCGGGCGCAGGTCATGCTGGTGGAGGACGACCACGCCGGGATGCAGGCGATCGCCCACCTCGCGGCCGACGGCAGACTGCGCGCCGAGATCGCCGGTACGTTCGAACTGGCGGACGCGGCGAAGGCGCACGAACGTGGCGGCACGGGCCGCACCGCGGGAAAGCTGGTGCTGACCGTGCGGTGAAGGGCAGCCGGTCAGAGGGGCGTCGCGCCCGCGGTGCCCCCTGTCACACTGCGGGCAGAACCTTCTTCGAGCCCCCTCATGAGATTGCCGTACCAGGCGGCTCGCTCTTATCGCCTCTGAGCCCGTTCACGGCTTTGCTGGGTAGGGCACCGTGGTGGTCGTGAGGCTTGAGTCTCCCGTAGGGGGAGACCTGAGGGTGGGGGCATGAACGGTGAGACGCTCTACTCG
Source organism: Streptomyces sp. NRRL S-920 (assembly GCF_000717945.1). Lineage (NCBI taxonomy): Bacteria > Bacillati > Actinomycetota > Actinomycetes > Kitasatosporales > Streptomycetaceae > Streptomyces > Streptomyces sp. NRRL S-920. Next base: position 44,413 of record NZ_JODF01000051.1, on the reverse strand, counting down.
ATCGGTGATCTGGCTCGGCGGACGGGTTTGACGGTGAAGGCCATCCGGTTCTACGCAGACACCGGGATCGTGCCGCCGACCGACCGCACCCCTGCCGGGTACCGCCGGTACGGTGCCGATGCCATCGCGCGCATCGAACTCGTACGCACCCGGCGCGAGTTGGGACTCGATCTGGCCACGATCCGCAAGGTCATGGACCGGGAGGCCTCGCTGACAGACGTCGCGGCGACGCATGCCGAGGCCCTGGATGTGCAGATCCGCGTCCTGCGGCAGCGCCGCGCCGTGCTGACGGCGGTGGCCCGGCGCGGCTCGACTCCCCAGGAACTGGGCCTCATGCACAAGCTGGCGTGTCTCTCGGAAGCCGAACGGCAGTGTCTGGTCGACGACTTCCTCGGCGCCGTGTTCGACGGCCTGCATGATCACCCCGCGTTCGCGGCGGTCACCCGCTCGCTGACACCCGAACTGCCCGACGACCCCCAACCCGAGCAGATCGAGGCGTGGGTGGAGCTGGCCGAGCTGTCCCAGAACGAAGAATTCCGCTCCACGTTGCACGGCATGGCCCAGGATCTGGCGGCCGACCGGGCCACGGACGACGTCACGGGCCTGCCCCGGATCCTCGCCGAAGCTGTCCGGGCTCAGGTGACACCGGCCCTGGAGGCCGGTGTCGAACCGCACTCGGCCGAGGCGGAGCCGATCGTGACCGCACTCGTGGCCCACTACGCACGCATCCTTGGCAGCCCGGCCTCGCACGACCCCCACGCGATCTACCGGCGCCTTGCCGCCCGGCTGGAGCAGATGAACGACCCGCGCCGGGACCGGTACCTGTGCTTGCTCGCCGTCATCAACAACTGGCCCGCCCCCGGGAGTCTGGAGCCCGCGCTCACCTGGACCGCCCAGGCACTCCGTACCCGGATACCGCAGCGGTGAGCCGACGACACACCACGCCCACCGCCACAAGACCGGGCCACCCGGCTCCGCATCGGTTCTTCGCCGAATACCGGACCTTGATGCGCGTGCCCGGCTTCTGGCGGCTGGCCACCATCGGCACGACATCGAAGCTGGCCGCGAGCATGACCAGCCTGAGCCTGCTGCTCCTGGCCAGCAGCGCCTATTCATACGGGGTCGCCGGACTGGCGGTGAGCTGCTCCACCCTCGGCCAGGGTCTGACCGCGCCGTTACGCGGACGGCTCATCGACCGCTGTCCGGTCCGCCCGGTCCTGCGCGGCTGCCTTGCCGCCCATCTCACCGCCACCGTCGCCGTGATCCTGACGGTGCGCAGCGGCGGTAACGCCACGTTGATGTGCCTACTGGCCGCAGCCGTCGGCGCGACTGCTCCACCCGTCGCCGTCATGATGCGTTCCGCCTGGCGCAGCGTCACCACCAGCACAACCCTGAACACGGCCATGGCGCTCGACGCTTCCATGATGGGGGCCGCGCTGATCATCGGTCCGGTGTTCGCCGCCTGGCTCAGCTTGTCGCTCTCGCCGCTCCTGCCGTATGCGGTCATCACGGCGATGACGGTCACCACCGTCGCACTGGTGGTGATCAAGTCCCCTGCGGCTCTCGCGCCTTCGACCACGGCCGGCCATTGGCTGGGCCCTTTGACGTCGTCGCCGTTACGGCGATTGCTGGCTGCCGATGCGCTCTTCGTCATGGCGGTGACGGCCGTGGACGTGGTGCTTGCGGTCTACGCGCGCCAGGAGCACGCGGCCGAACTGACTGGCTGGTATCTGGGCAGTCTTGCGGTCGGCAGCGTTGTGGGGAGCTTTGCTCTGGGCACGGCCACGAAGTGGCTTCCGCGCAGGCTCCTACTTCCGGCCCTGCTTGGCCTGTTCGCCCTCGGATGTGCCGCTCTGGCTGTGGCCGCACGGCTCTCGCCGATGGCGGTCCTCATGGTGTGCCCGGTCGCCGGCCTCGTCATCGGGTCTCTCTTTGCCGTCCTGCGCACCACGGGAGGCGATCTGGCCCCGGCTGGACAGGTCACCGAGACCATGTCCTGGCTCAGTACCCTCGACATGGTGGGCGGTGCGGCAGGGGCAGCCTTGTTCGCCTACCTCGCCGATACGCAAGGAAGCCCGACGGCGCTTGTGCTCGTCCCCGTGCTGATCGTGACGGCTGCTGCGGCCAGCTGGCGGATTCAGGCCCGTGTTCCGGCGGGTTGCGCCAAGCCCACCTGATCGCATGCTTGTCAGGAAACCTCGCCGCCGTAGTGGCGCCGCTCCTGCTGGTGGCCGTCACAGCCCGGGCGTTCCAGCAGAGAGGCAGGTGGGATGGACATGCCGTCCTACCGTTCGCCGCAGTGCCGGCCCCTTGCCGACATGGGGATATCCCCCCTCTTGATCAACCAGCCCGCCGGATGGTTCGAGGGCGGTCGGTCCGGGATCGTCGGTCCTCTGACGCAAGTCGCGTACAGAGAGAGGAAGACGGTGCGACACAGGAGCTCGAAGGCCGCGACGGTAGCCGTGGTGTTGGCCCTTTCGGGAGGCGCGATCGCGCCCGCCGCAGCGACTCAAGGGACTCGCGGGGCCGAGCAGCCGACGTCCGTCGACGGCGTATGGCGTGTGGAGGGCTACGGCACCGTCCTTTCCATCGCGGACGGCCGCTTGCAGGAGTACCAGACGACCGATATCAGCTGTCTGAAGGGCGACTCCGCGCAGCAGACGGCACCGGGCGAGTACCGCGCTGCGGATGGGACTGTCCTGACCGTCCTGCCAACGGGTTCCCTGCATGTGGCCGGTTCGGCGGGTGACCGGGAGCTGCGGCGCGTCGCGGAACTTCCCGAAACCTGCCGCCGCGACCGCCCGATGCCCAAGGATCCGGTGACGGCATTCGATGTCTTCTGGCAGTCCTTCGAGGAGAACTACCCCTTCTTCGCCGCCAAGGGAATCGACTGGCACGCCGTACGGGACACGTACCGGCCCAAGGTGCACGCCGACACGTCGAGGGACGAACTCTTCGCCCTCTTCAGCAAGATGGTGAAGCCGCTGTACGACGCGCATGTCGCCGTCATTGACGGCGAGCGCAGGTTCTACCAGATCCGCCCTGGGACGACCGTGCCCAGTAAGGAGCTGGACACCAAAGTCAAGAACCACATCGTCCGGCGCGACCTCAAGGGCAAGAAGCCGCAGGAATTCGCCAACGATCGCATCAGTTATGCGGATCTGCCGGGCAGGCAGGGCTATCTGCGCATCTCCGGGTTCGCCGCCTACAACACGAAGGACCGTTCGTACGCCGCTCAGCTCGCCGAACTCGACAACGCCCTGGACACCGTCCTCACCCCTGAGCGCACGGCCTCCCTCAAGGGGCTGATCATCGACCTGCGGATCAACGGCGGCGGTTCCGACGCCCTCGGCCTGCACATCGCCGAGCGCCTGACCGGCTCTCCGTACCTCGCCTACCGCAAGCGCACCCAGTACACCCGCCCGCAGCCCATCACCGTACGGCCCGCCAAGGGCACCCCCCGCTACACCGGCCCGGTCGCCGTGCTGACGGGCGGCACGACGGTGAGCGCGGGCGAGACGTTCACCCAGGCCCTGATGGACCGGCCGGGCAGGACGATCCGCATAGGGGAGCCCACTCAGGGCGTCTTCTCGGACGTACTCGACCGCAAACTCCCCAACGGTATGGCGTTCCGGCTCCCGAACGAGGAATTCCTGACCCGCTCGGGCCGGACCTTTGACGGCGCCGGGATACCGCCGCACCTGCGTACGCCGGTCTTCACCAAGGAGGAGTTCGCGAAGAACCGCGACTCGGCCTTCGACAAGGCGGTGGCGGTGCTCCGGGACTAGGCGGGTTCGAGCACAGCTGGGGGCGCCACCCTGCCTGCCCAGGCCGACGCGGACCGGCATGGCCTAGGGCATCTCGGGGGGACTCCACACTTGTGCGCGCTCACCAGCACGCGGCCGGGGCCCACACCAAAGGCCCCGGTCTGCGAGCCGGCTGACTATGCCATCGGGCGCAGCCGCGGCGGACTGACGACGGTACGCAGACTCATCTCGCGGCCGAAGGCCAGTGCCGGCCGGTCACTGGCGTTCCCCCAGGGCTCCCGCTCACGGCGACCGCTGACAGTTCCCCACGCTCGGCGTAGTAGCCGACGGGCCATGCCAGGAAGGAACGGGAATGACCTTCTCCGCGCCGCCTGTCGAATCGCCCGGAAGGGCCAGCGCGTGAGGCTCGTCCCGGTTCACGCGGGCGGGATCACCCATTGACCCCCGCACTGCTCGGCAAGCTTCTAGGGTCATCCACATGATGATCGACACTGGGGTATCCGGCTCGCTCTTCGAATCCCTCCAGGCGGACGCCCTCACCAGACCCGACCAGCTGCGCGAGTTCTACCCGCAGCCGAACCCGCACGCGCTCCGCAAGGAGATCGACCACCTGACCGAGGAGGCCCGGGCTCTGATCGGCTGTTCCTCGCTGATGTTCATCGGTAGTGCGGACGCCGAGGGGCGGGCGGACGTGACGCCGCGTGGCGGCCCGGCCGGGTTCGTCTCGGTGCTCGACGAGCGGACCTTGGCCATACCCGACGCGACCGGGAACAAGCGGCTCGACACCCTGCACAACGTGTTGCAGACCGGACGCGTCGGACTGCTCTTCCTCATTCCCGGCCGCCCGACCACGTTGCGTGTCAATGGCCGCGCCTGCGTCTCGGCGCGCCCGGAGCTGCTCGACCAACTCACGGCCGTCGGAAAGCCGCCGGTCACGGCGATTGTGGTGCATGTCGAGGAGGTCTACCCCCACTGCCCCAAGTCGCTGATGCGCGGCAACGCCTGGCAACCGGAGCGGTGGGTGCCTGCTGAGGCCCAGCCGTCCAGCGCCGAGGTGACGCTGGCCCAACTAAACCTGCCCGGCCTCACCGTCGACCAGATCGAGGAAGCCGAACGGGAGTCACTTCGCCTGCGTTACGAGTGAAGTCGGCAGACCCGTCGGATTGAGCCCTCTCAAGGCCCTCAAGTCCCTCGAGACCCTCAAGGCCAGGGCCCCTGGGTGGCCGCACACCGCCGGTCCCGGCTCACCGGACGGCTTGCGCGGCGCCCAGCCGCAGTAGGGGCCTCGCGCTGATCGCGGTCAGCGCGAGGATTCCGACGCCGGAGACCAGCATCGGAACGTTGATCTCCGTGAACTGGGCGACGACACCCGCGGTGATCGCGCCGAACGGCGACACGCACACCGACAGGAGGCGGAACACGCCGTTCACGCGCCCCAGAATGTCCTGCGGAATGGTCGCCTGGCGGAACGCCGTGATCAGCGTCTGCCAGGTCGCGATGCCGAAGCCGACCGCCCCGAAGGAGATCGCGGCGACCGCCGGTGTTCGGGTTCCGCCGAGCAGCAGACAGGCGACGCCCATGACGGCGAGTGCCGTCAGGGCCCCGGGCAGTACGCCGATCCTGCGCCGCACCCAGTCGCTGCTGAGCCCGCCGACCACACCGCCGAGCGCGTTCGCGGCGAGGAAGAAGCCGTACGCGCTCTCCGGGAGGTCCAGCCACTGGACGACGTAGAGGACCATCAGCACACCGAGGCTCATGGTGAAGAAGTTCAGCGTGCCGAGGATCACCGCCAGCCGGATCAGCAGCCTGTCCTCCCGCAGGTAGCGCATGCCCTCGCGGATCATCTGCCACCAGCTGGTCCGCGGCCCGGCCGGATCGGTCCGCGCCGTGCGCAGCACCGGGAACAGCAGCAGCAGGACGCCGAGCAGGAACGAGACGCCGTCGAGGATGAAGGGCGCCGCCGCGGCGAACGCGAACAGCACACCGCCCAGCGGCTGGCCGACGCTGTCCCGGAGCACCACCTGCACCGCGTGCAGTCGGCCGTTGGACGTGGTCAGCCGGTCAGGGGTGACGACCTTGGGCAGAAAGGCCTGGGCGGTGACGAGGAAGACGGACTCGCCCATGCCGAGCACCGCCGCGGCGATGTAGACGAAGAGCAGGTTGAGCGAGTCGGTCACCACACCGACGGCGATCAGCGCGACGACGACGAACCGCGCCAGGTCGATGGCGATCAGCAGGACCCGCCGGTCGAAGATGTCGGCCCACACCCCGCCGATCGGCGCCATCATCATCCCCAACGCGGTGACGATGGTGGTCAGGGACAGCAGCACCGGGTTGTCGGTGAAGGAGAGGGCGAGCAGGGGAAGCGCGGTGTTGCGTACGCCGTCGCCGAGAGCGGATACGGCGCTCGCCAGCCAGAGGCGGCCGAAGTGCGGCCAGGCCACGCCCGGTGCCGAGGCGGAGGGTGCCGGGGCCTCCTTCTGCGGGGTTCGTTCCGGCCCGCCCGTGCTGCTCGCTTCCATCACCCTCGCCTCGTCGCCGCGTCACGCCTGTGGTCCACCGGCTCCTCTAGTCGATGGCGTCGACGCCCGTGACCAGGCTGAGCAGGCGTCCCTCCTCCTCGAACAGGATGCGGTGGTCGTGGAACAGCTCCAGCGTCCGGGTGAGGTCGGCCTCACTCATGCCCTCCGGAGCGCTCAACTGGTCCCGGCGCCGGGGCGAGTTGAGCGTACGGAGCAGACGCGGCGTACGCGCGTCGACCGGGATCCTCCGCGGCTCGCCGAACCGGGTGTCCTCGATGTGGTACGCCTCGCCGTCCCGGATCAGCTCCAGGCGGGGTCGCTCGGCACCGTCCTTCCATTGGGTCTGCCATGCGGCCACCACCCTCTGAAGGGTGGGGTACCACTTCAGCGCGGGCAGGGCGTACGGCGCCGCCCCATGGTCGGTGAAGAAGTAGGCCAGCTGGTCAAGCTGCTGCGGTTCGAAGGGGAAGACCAGCGGATAGAAGTCCATCGGGCGCAGGTCGAGGCCGTACTTGACCCGTTCGTTGAAGTAGGGGCTGAACCGGTCGAAGCGGATGAAGAAGGCGCCGGTCGGAGGGGTGAGATGGGCCAGGAGCGGAAAGTCACGCTCGTACTTGGCGTACATCTCCTCGGGCTCGCGGGGGGCGCCGACCAGGAGGTTCCACTCCGGGTGGATGCCGTACTGGAGGCAGAGCTTCATGAACTGAAGGCTCTGGAAGGCCGTGGTGCCCTTGCCGAGCAGCTTGAGCATCTCGCTGTTGACGGCCTCGATCCCGGCCTGGACGCGGTTGACCCGGGCCTTGGCGAGCGCCTGCACGTGGGGCACGCTCAGCGGGAGTTTGATCTCGTAGAAGATGGACGCGTCGTCGGGGGCGTCCACCCTCGGGAACACCTCCGCCGGGTAGTTCCTCGGGAGGATGTAGTCGGTGCACATGTAGTTCTTGAACTGCGGGTGGAAGCCGAAGAGCCACTCGAACTGCCGGACCGCCAGGTCGGGGTCCATCTGCCGGAACCCGATGGTCTCGTCGTTGAGCCCGCAGAACGAGCAGTGGCTGCGCGCCCCCCACCAGCAACCGCGCGAGGTCTCGAAGAACAGGGTCGGTTCGAGCTTGCCCTCCGCGATGGTCTCCTCGGCGTCGCGCATGGCGGTGGCGAAGCCGTCGTAGTCGAGCGGCACGTAGTCGTTGATGTCCCGGTCCCGGCCCACGCTCAGCCGGACCTGCGGAGACATGCAGTTGTCGCGGCTGATGACGCCCCGGATACCGGAGATCTCGTCTCTCGTGCCGGCCAGCATGTGATCGAGGAAGGCCGCGAAGCTGACCAGGCTCGGCCCGGAGAACACGTAGTCCAGATAGGGCACTTCGGAGGCGAGGACGGCCCCCATCGAGGTCTCGCAGTTCGACCCGCCGAGGAGGATCACGGCTTCGGGGTTGCGGTCCTTGACCATCTTGGCGAGGGCGAGGGCCGGCACCGTCTGCGCGAACATCGAGGTGAGTCCGACGACGTCCGCGGACGCGAGGTCGTAGCGGTCGATGAGATCGGCCAGAAACTCCTCGACGCCGTCGCGGTAACGCAACAGGTCCTCTCTGAACGCCTCTTGCGCCGGCTCGCGGTAGTAGCGGCTGAAGTACGTGTCGGCGTTGTCCGGTTCATCGGGGAAGGCGATGTGCCGGAAGAGCCATTCCCCCACCCCGCTGTAGAGGTGGGTCATGTCGCCCGAGATCTCCTCGTACGTGGCGACACCGAAGTACTTCGTGAAGTCGACGTTGGGGTAGTGGACCTCGGCGGTGACCCGGTCCGCGTACTCCTGGCCGACCAGGCCCGCGAGTTGGCTGAGGGCGAACGACGGGCGATTCCAGTCGGCGAAAGGCATGTTGACCAGGGCAACGCGAAGCACAGGGAAACCTCTCGGAAGGGGGCGGCTCTCGAGGGACGCTCCACGTGAGGCGCCGAAGGGTGCGACGCCGGCCGGTGCCGACAGTTGACCCTGATATCCCCCCGTGCAGCCGAGTCGGCTGCTTGAGGCTATGCACGGCGCATCCAGCGGGTCAAGGTTCTTATGGACAGGGAAAGTTGAGCTGCCAAGGTTCTCTGAATGATCTCCACGTCGTACGGCTTCGTGACGTACGATGCCTCCGGTACCCGGATGGCGCCGCAGGGCCGCCGGGCCGGACTGGCCAACTCATGGGGGAGAGCTTCGTGTTGAACGCCGAGAGCGATGAGCCGACACCGACCGAAGCGCGTGTGACGGCCATCTGGGCCGAGGTGCTGCAACACGACGCGTTCGGCCCCGACGACAACTTCTTCGCCGTCGGCGGGCACTCCATGACCGCCACACTGGTGACGTATCAGCTGCGGGACGAATGGGGCGTCGAGTTCCCCCTCACGCTCATCTTCGAGCACTCCACGGTCCGGGAACTCGCGTCGATGATCGACCGCGCCAAGGCCGAGGCCGTCGACTCCGACGCCGTGACCGGCTGACCCCTGGAAGGCGCCTCGTCGGGTTCGTGCCGTCGGCGCGGACCCGCGCTGATCCCTGCGCGAAGGAAGTGGCCCGATGCACCCGGAGCTGACCCTCGAACACCGGCGCGCGCGATTCCTGGAACGGATCCGTCTCGCCGCCGCCGGGTCGGGCCGGCCCGCGGAGCCGCCCCGGCCGGCCCCCGCGCCGCAGGCTCTTCCCACGGCGTTGCCCCGGGCCGTAGCCACCGGACCGGCCGCCCCGCCCGACCGCCGCACCATCGTCCGCCCCCTCGGCGAGGCAGCCGTCAAAGCCCTGCACGACTGCGCCGCGCAGGGCCGCGTGGCCACCGAATCCGTCCTGTCGGCCGCGTTGCTCGCCTCCGTGGCGCTGTACTGCGCGGAGTCGGACCTGCTCGTCGCCGTCGACGACGGCGAGAGGGGCCCGCGACAACTTGCCCTGCCCGTCGACGCGGCCGGACCACTGTCCCGCCTCGCCCTCAGCACTGATCGCGCGCTCGGCGCGGCGCTGGCCACCGGCGCGCGGCCACCGGCCGGTACGGTGCCGCCTCTGATGCTGCGCATCCTGCGCGGCGGCCACCCCGGTAACGGCGACGGGCCGGGCGGCGGCACCGGCTCCAGGCCCGACTCCTCCAGCGCCGCGACCGGCACCGGCACCGGCTCCAGCGTGGGAGACGTCCACCTGACGCTCGCCACCACCGGTACCCTGACCGCCACATACGACCCCGACCGCCATGAGACGGAGCTGATCGAGGGGGTCCTGCGGAGTACGGAGATCATCCTCGAAGCCTCCCTCAGCGCCCCGGACGCCCCGCTGTCCGCGCTGCGCCCCCTGTCCGACGACGAACTGCGCAAGGTCACCGAGGAGCCCAACCGCACCGCGCGCCCACGCCGCCCCGGTACCCTCACCGACGCCTTCGACGACGCTCGGCGGCAGTTCGCCGACCGGACCGCGCTGGTGGACGCGGCGGGCACCCTCACCTACCGCAGGGCCGCCGAGGAGGCCGCGCGGATCGGACACCGGCTGCGCGCCGCCGGGGCAGGGCCCGAGGACCTCGTCGCCGTCCTGGTCTCCCGCGACGACAAGCGCTGGGTCCTGGCCTGCCTCGGCGCGCTGCACGCGGGCGCCGCCTGGCTGCCGATCGACCCGGCCGTGCCGCCCGCCCGGCTAAAGACGCTGCTGCGCGGCGCCGGCGTCACGGCGGTCGTCACCGACGCCACACTGCGCCGACGGGTGCCCTCCGGCGCGTGGGCCCTGATCGACCTGGACGACGAGGATCGTGACGGCGTCCCCGCCGACGAGGCGATGTGGGCCCCCGCACCCACGGACCCGCGCCGACTCGCGTACGCGATGTACACCTCGGGCAGTACCGGTACGCCCCGCGCGGTGCTCGTGGAGCACGACAGCACGCTCAACTTCGTCGCGTCCCTACAGCGGCTCTTCGAACTGACCCCGGACGACCGTATGTTGCAGTACGCCTCGCCCGGATTCGACGTATCGGTCTTCGAGATCTTCTGCGCGCTGCTCAGCGGCTCCTCGCTGCACATGATCGGCGACGACGACCGGCGTTCGGTCGAGGGGCTGACCCGCGCGCTCACCGAGGGCGGCATCACGGTGGCCGAACTACCTCCCGCGCTCCTGGAGTTGATGGATCCGGAACGCGTTCCGCGGCTGCGGCTCGTCTCGGTGGGCGGTGAACCCTTCTCCGGTGGACTCACCACCCGCTGGTCCAAGGGCCGCCGGTTCGTCAACGGCTACGGGACGACCGAGACCACCATCGGCGTCATCTACAAGGAATGCACCGGCCAGTGGCGGTCCGCGCCGCCCATCGGCGTCCCCGTCGACAACCACCAGGCCTACATCCTCGACGACGAGCTGCGGCCCGTACCCCCGTGCGCGGTGGGCGAGTTGTTCGTCGGCGGCGCCGGTGTGGCCCGCGGATACCTGGGCCAGGCCGCGCGTACCGCGGAACGTTTCCTGCCCGACCCGTTCCGGCCCGGCGGCCGCCTCTACCGCACCGGCGATCTCGCCCGCTGGTCGGCGGACGGCGACATCGTCTTCCTCGGCCGCCGGGACCGGCAGGTCAAGGTCCGCGGACAGCGCGTCGAACTGGGGGAGATCGAGGCCGCGCTCACCGGGCTGCCCGAAGTCTCCGCCGCCGTGGTCGCCGACCTCGACGCCACGCTCGTGGGCTTCGTCGTCCCCGCTCCCGGCCGGCGCCCCGACCTCGACGAGATCCGCCGACACCTCGCGGGCACGCTGCCCTCGTACATGGTTCCGGCGCTGCTGACCACCGTGGCGCAGATACCGATCACCGCTTCCGGCAAGGTCGACCTGGCCGCGCTGGCGGCACTGCGCCCCGCCTCCCCGGCCCGGGCCGACGACCCTGCGCCAGCAGGCGGACGCGACGGTTCCGGCGAGGGCGAGGGCGAGGGCGAGGACGGGGGCGCGGCGGAGTCACCGCGGGCCCGCCTCGTACGACGTATCGCCGAGGAGGGCTGCGCCACCCTGCTGCCCGGCGCGCGCGTCACCGCCGACACCAACTTCTTCGCCACCGGCGGCGACAGCATCCGCGCGATCCGGCTGCTGTCCTGGGTGCGCGAGGTCTTCGGGGCGGAGATACCGATGAGCCGGTTCTTCCGGAACCCCACCCCCGGCGCCCTCGCGGAGGCGATCGAGCGACACCGGGCCGACCCCGGCGGCACGGCCACGGGCTCCTCCCGGGCGCCTGCCCCCGTCGTGGCCGCTGGCGACGAGGGGGAGGCCCCGCTGTCCTCCTCGCAGCAACGGCTGTGGTTCCTCGACCAGTTGCGGCCCGGCGACCCCTCGTACAACGTCCTCGAAGTGTTCCTGCTGCGCGGGGAACTGGACGACGGCGCGCTGGACAGCGCCCTGCACGAACTGTCCGTCCGCCACGAGATGCTGCGCACCCGCTATGTGGCGACCGGCGGCGTGCCCCATCAGGTGGTCGACCCGGAGCCGACGGCGCGGCTCGCCCGCGTGGATCTGTGCGGGGCGCCCGCGGCGGACCTCGACGCGCTGCTCGCCGCGGAGGCCGCGCAGCCGTTCGACCTGGCCGCCGGTCCCCTCGTCCGGGTCACGCTCGTGCGCCGGGGCCCGCGCGAACACGTCCTCGCCTGGGTCATCCACCACATGGTCGCCGACGGGCGCTCGACCGAGGTGCTCTTCGGCGAACTCAGCTCGCTGTACGGCTCGTTCCGCCGCGGTCTGTCACCCGACCTGCCTCCGGTGACGCTGACCTTCCGGGACTACGCGCGGCGGCAGCGTGCCTCGCTGGGGGGCGACACCCATCGCGAGGGCCTCGCCTACTGGCGTCGGCAGCTCGCCGGAGCGCCCGCCCAGGTGGAGCTGCCCACCGACCGATCGCGCCCGGCTGAGCCCACCACCAAGGGAGGCACCCTCTACTTCGACATGCCGCCCGGGACGGGGGACCGGCTCGCCGCCTTCGCGGGCCGTGCGGGCGTCACACCGTTCATGACGCTCCTCACGGCCTTCTTCGCGCAGCTCTCCCGGTACGGGCGCGACAAGGACCTCGTCGTCGGCACGCCGTTCGCCAACCGCAACCGGCGCGATGTCGAGGACCTGGTCGGTTTCCTGGTCAACACCGTGCCGCTGCGCGCCGACTGCTCGGGCGACCCGTCCTTCACGGCCCTGCTCCAGCAGGTGACCGGGATGACGCTGGCCGCGGGCGACCACTCCGAGGTGCCGTTCGAGGATCTGGTGAGCGGCCTCGGCGTGCGGCGCGACCTCGGCGTCAATCCGCTGGTCCAGGTGATGTTCCAGGTGATCGACGCCCCGGAGGACCAGCTGTGCCTGGACGGCGTCGAGACCAGCAAGATCCCTGTCGAGGAGCGGGCCGCCGCCTTCGACCTCGTCCTGGAGCTGCGGACCGGGCGGGACGGACGCCTCACCGGACGCCTCAACTACAGCACCGACCTCTTCGACCGCGAGACGGCGGCCCGCATGGCCGGGCACTACCGGCAGATCCTTGGCTCGGCGCTCGCCGACCCGCGGCGGCGCCTGTCCCGGCTCGACCTCCTCGACCCCGAGGAGCGGCGCCGACTGCTCGGCACCTTCGAGGAGGCCGTCACAACGCCGGTGGACACCATCACCGCGCTCGTCGAACGGCAGGCCGCGCGGCGCGGGGACGCCGTGGCCGTGACGGAAGGCGATGGGCAGCTCAGTTACCGGGAGCTGAACACCGCCGCCAACCGGCTCGCCCACCATCTGAAGGGCCTCGGCGTCGGCCCCGACGTCCTCGTCGCGCTCTGTCTGCCGCCGAGCGCCGACCTGATCACCGCCATGCTCGGGGTGCTGAAAGCCGGCGGGGCATACCTCCCGATCGACCCCGGCCACCCCGCCGAACGCGTCCGTCTGCTGCTCGCCGACTGCGGCGTCGGCGTCGCGGTGAGCCGCGGGGACGTACGGGACAGACTGCCGGAGGGCCTGGCCCACCGCGTCGATCTGGACGACGACCGCGCCCGCCTCGACACCTGCCCGACCGAGAACCCGCCGGGACCCGATCCGCGCGACCTCGCGTACGTCATCCACACCTCGGGCTCGACCGGCCGGCCCAAGGGCGTCGCCGTCCCTCATCAGGCGCTCGCCCGGCTCGTGCTGGGCTGCGACCAGTCCCCGGTCGGTCCGGACGACACCTTCCTCATGGTGCATCCGCCGAGCTTCGACGCGTCGAACCTGGAGATCTGGCTGCCCCTGGCGCACGGCGCGTCCACCGTCGTTCCGCCCGAGCGGCTGGTCGACCCGGTGGAGCTGGGGGACGTCATCCGCCGCCACGGTGTGACCGTGCTGTGGCTGTCCGCCCCGCTGGCGCAGATGACCGTCGACACGGACGCCCGACTCCTCGGGGGCGTACGGCAGTTGGGCATCGGTGGGCAGGCGCCGTCCGTACCGCATGTGCGCCGGCTCATGCGCGAGCTGCCCGGGCTGCGGGTCCTGAACTGCTACGGCCCCACCGAGTCCGCGACCAACACCACCCTGCACCACCTCGCCCACGAACCGGCCGAGGACGTCACCTCCATACCGATGGGCCGCCCGATCGGCGACACCCGGGTGTACGTGGTGGGCGTGCACGGGGAGCCGGTGCCCGTCGGCGTGCCGGGCGAACTGTGGATCGGCGGGCGCGGTCTGGCCCGCGGCTACCTCGGCGCGCCCGCCCTGACCGCCGAGCGTTTCGTCCCGGACCCCTTCGGGCCCGTCGGTCAGCGCGTCTACCGCACGGGCGACATCGTCCGGCGGCTGCCGGACGGCACCCTGGACTTCCTCGGCCGCGACGACGACCAGGTGAAGATCCGCGGGCACCGCATCGAGCTGGGCGAGGTCGCCACGGTCGTCCGCGGGCACGCCGGCGTACGGGACGCGCATGTGCGGCGCCACGGTACGGCCGGAGCGGCGGAACTGGCCGCGTACGTCGTCCCCGACACGCCCGGCCTCGACACCGAGGACCTCTTCCGCCATCTGCGGCAGCGCCTGCCCGACTACATGGTCCCCGCGACCGTCACCGAGCTGGCCGAGCTTCCGGTGTCGTCCAACGGCAAGGTGGATCCGGCACGGCTGCCCGAGCCACGGCGTCCACGGCAGGGAGCCGACGGCGGCCGGGCGCCGCGCGGCGGCGTCGAGAAGGCCGTCCACGCGGTGTGGGCGGACGTTCTCGGCCGCGACTCCTTCGGCGTCGACGACGACTTCTTCGTGATCGGCGGCAATTCCTACCAGGCGGCTCAGGTCGTCGCACGGCTGCGCGCGGAGCTGGGCGCCCACCTCTCGCTCCGTACGCTCTTCGAGCACCGGCGCGTCGCGGAGCTGGCGGCCGCCGTGGCAGCGGCGGCTCCCGGCCCGGCCGACACCGGCACCCCGGTGCGCCGGGGGCCGGACGATGCCCCCGCTCCGCTCTCCGTCGAGCAGCAGCGCCTGTGGTTCCTCGACCAGCTGCACCCGGGCGGCGCCGACTACAACGTGCCCGTGAACCTGTGGCTGCGGGGCGAACTCGACACCGCCGCCCTGCGCGCGGCACTGCGCGAGGTGGTGGCGCGGCACGAGGTGCTGCGCTCCCGGTTCACGCTGGGCACGGACCGCCTGCCCGTGCAGACGGTGCGGCCCGCCGACGTCTTCGACCTGACCGTGACCGATCTGTCGCGGCAGCCCGTCCCGCAGGCGCGGTCCGCGGCCGAGAGGGCGGCGGCCGAGGCGGCACGGCTGCCGTTCCGGCTCGACCAGGGGCCGCTGATCCGCGCCCAGGTGCTGCGCGTCACGGCCGACGAGCACCTGCTGTCGCTCGTGGCACACCACGCGGCCGTCGACGCCGAGTCGTTCCGGCTGCTGCTCGCCGAGACGGGGCGCCTGTACGGGGCGTACGTGGACGGCCGGGCGGAGCGTCTGGACGCGCTGCCCGTTCAGTACGCCGACTACGCGCGCCGACAGCGGCAGCGGATGCCCGAGGTCGAGGACGCCGACCTCGGATACTGGCGGGACCAGCTGCGGGACCTGCCCGCCCTGGAACTGCCCACCGACAGGCCCCGGCCGCGGATACGCGGCACGGCGGGCGGCAGGCACCGGGCCGGTCTCCTCGGCCCCGCGGACACGGCGCGCCTCGGCGAGGTGGCACGGGCGCACGGCGCCACCGACTTCATGGTGCTCCTCGCCGCGGCGCAAACCACGCTCGGCCGGCTCAGCGGGCAGCGGGACTTCGGCATCGGCACGCCGGTGTCGCAGCGCTCGCGGCCCGAACTGGCCCCGCTGGTCGGATTCTTCGTCAATACGCTGGTCCTGCGGGCCGATCTGTCGGGTGACCCCTCCTTCACCGAGCTGCTCGCCCGGACGCGCGAGACCGCCCTGGCCGGATACATCCACCAGGAGCTGCCGTTCGACCGGATCGTGGAGGAACTCCTGCCGTCCCGCACGCTCGGCCGCACCCCGCTCTTCGACGTGGTCTTCCATGTGGACGACACGACGAGCGCGCTGCCGGACATCCCGGGGCTCGTGACAGAAGTGATTGACGTCGACACCGGAACGGCCAAGTTCGACCTGGACATCGCGGTCACCCGGCAGGGCGACGCGCTGGCCTGCACGGTCGAGTTCAACACGGACCTCTTCACCGCTTCGTCCGCGGGACGCCTGGTGGACGCCTTCCGGCAGACACTGCGGGCGACCCTGGCCGACCCACGGCGCCGCCTGTCGGAACTGGGCGACGGCGGCCCGCCCTGACGCGGCGGACTCGTACCGAACACGGAAGTGCAGGGATGGATCACGGAGGTAGTGGAATGAGAGCCGACGTCGAACCGGACGTCTCCTTCGGCGACGTGGAACGCTGGTTCCTGGGCGGCCTCGAACGGCCCTGGCGCGACACGCAGTTGCTGTGCCTGCCGCACAGCGGCGGCAACGCGTCGAGCTACCGGGCGTGGCTCGCGGCGCTCGACGCGGCCGGTGTCGATGTGGTCCCCGTGCAGCTGCCGGGCCGGGAGACCCGTTTGACGGAGCCGCCGTACACCGACCACGCGATGCTGGTCGGCGATCTCGCCCGGGTGGTCGAGAGGGCGGGTCTCCCGCGCGTCGCCCTCTTCGGGCACAGCATGGGCGCGGTGCTCTCGGTCAACCTCTGCCGCGCGCTGGAGGAGATCGGCGTACCGGTGGCCCATGTGTTCGTCTCCGGGCACGGCGGGCCTTCCCAGCGGCCGACGTCCACGTTCCCCACGGACGCGTCCGACGAGACCATCCTGGACGCGCTCGGCGCGACCGGCGCGCCCAACTACGAGGGGCTGTTGCGCTACCCGGAGCTGCGGGACATGGTGCTGCGGGTGATCAGGGCGGACCTCGGGGTGGTCCTGACCGGCATGGTCGCCGGGCCGCCGGTCCAGGCACCGATCACCGTGCTGAACGGCGAGGACGACCCCACGCCCGCGGGTTCGGAGGATCTCGCCGAATGGGCCGAGGTCACCAAGGGCGCCTGGTCCTCCCACCGGCTGCCCGGGGGCCACTTCTACCTGGTCGAGCAGGGCGAGGCGGTGGCCGGCATCATCCGCGCGGCCCTGGCCGCCGAGCCCGCGCACCGCCGGACGGAGTCGAGGAACGCATGACGACACCCCACACAGCGGTGGTCACCGGCGCCGGTCGTGGCATCGGCGCCGCCACCGCGCTGCGCCTGGCCGCCGACGGAGCGGCGGTCGGCGTCCTCGACATCGACGGCGAGGCCGCCGCTCGGACCGTGGAGCGGATCCGCGCGGCCGGGGGCACCGCGCACGCCGTCGTCGCCGATGTCGGCGACCCGGACCAGGCCAAGGGGTCGCTGGCGGCCGTCGCGGCCGAGCTGGGGCCGCCCGACATCCTGGTCAACAACGCGGGCGTCATCAGGGACCGGCCGATGCAGGACCTGTCGCTCGACGACTGGGACAGCGTCGTGGACGTGAACCTGCGCGGCCCGTTCCTGATGTGCCAGGCCGTCCGCCCCTACCTGCTGGAGCACGGCTGGGGGCGCATCGTCAACTTCTCCAGCTCCTCGGCGCTCGGCAACCGCGACCAGGCCAACTACGCGGCGGCCAAGGCCGGGATCGACGGCCTCACGCGCACCCTCGCGATCGAGCTGGGCCCGTACGGGGTGACCGTGAACGCGGTGGCCCCGGGCTACATCGCCACCGACATGACGGCAGGGACCGCCAAGCGGATGGGCATGGACTTCGGCAAGCTCCAGCAGATGGTGGCGGCACAGACGCCGGTGCGGCGGGTGGGGCAGCCCGAGGACGTGGCGCACGCCGTGGCGTTCCTCGTCGGCGAGGGCGCCGGTTTCGTCTCGGGACACCTGCTGTACGTCACCGGCGGTCCGATGCGCTGACGTCGGCCGAGGCCAGCGCGTCGGCCAGTTCGGCCACGGTCCGCAGCCGCAGCAGTGTCGGCAGTGGCACGGTGGTGCCGTGGCGCTCCGCGAACTCGGCGGCCACCCGCAGCAGATCGAGGGATGTGCCGCCGAGTGCGAAGAAGTCCTCGCCGACGTGGGCGGGCGCCCGGCCGAGGACGGTGGTCCAGATGCCGCCGATGGTCTTCTCCCACGGCGATTCCAGGGCTCGGCCGCCCGGGGCGCGCCGCGGGGGCAGTGGGTCGGGCAGCGCGCGGCGGTCCACCTTGCCGTTGGCGGTCAGCGGCAGTTCGCCGAGCGGTACGAACCGCGCGGGGATCAGTGGTTCGGGCAGCCGCAGGCGCAGATACGCCCGCAGCGCGGCGGGGTCCGCGTCTCCCATGCCCTCGCCGCACTCGGCCACCACGTACGCGACCAACTGGGCCGCGAGGCCGCTGCCGCTCACGGTGACGAAGGCATCGCGCACGGCCGGGTGGGCCGCCAGCGCCGCCCGGACCTCGCCCGGTTCGATGCGGAAGCCGCGCAGCTTGACCTGGTCGTCGATGCGGCCCGCGAACTCTATGACGCCGTCGCCGCGCCGGCGGGCCAGGTCTCCGGTGCGGTACAGCCTGCCTCCGGGCGGTCCGAACGGGTCGGGCACGAACCGTTCGGCGGTCAGGGCGGGGCGCCCCAGATAGCCCCTGGCGACGCCGTCACCCCCGACCAGCAGTTCCCCGTGGACGCCCACCGGCACGGGCTGGCCGGTGTCGTCGACGATGTAGCAGCGGGTGCCGCCGAGGGGGCGGCCGATCGGTACGCCGGTGGCCTCGTCGAGCCGGTCGGCGGCCACCGGGTGGGTCGTGGCGAACGTGGTGGTCTCGGTCGGGCCGTAGCCGTTGACGATGCGCAGGCCGGGGGCGGCGCGCAGCAAGGTGCGCAGGTGCGGCACCGACAGCGCCTCACCACCGACGACGAGGGTGCGCAGGGAGACCAGCGCCGTAGGGGACGCGTCCGCCACCAGGTTCGCGAGCTGCGCGGTGAGCCACAGCACCGTCACCTTCAACCGGCGGAGTTCCGCGCCCAGTTCGCGCGGTCCGACGGGCCCGGGGGGATGGATGGCGAGGCGCGCTCCCTTGCACAGCGCTCCCCACACCTCGAATGTCGACGCGTCGAAGGCGGTGGGCGCGAGCATCAGCAGCGTGTCTGAAGGGCGTACGTCGACGGTGTCGAGGCCGCACACCAGGCGTACGACGCAGCGATGTGTGACCGCCACTCCCTTCGGTACTCCGGTGGAACCGGACGTGTAGATGATGTAGGCGAGGTTGTCCGGGGACACCGCGACGCCGGGCCGGGGAAGGTGGCCAGCCGGCCCGGGTGGCGGCTCGGACAGCGGCTCGGGCGGCGGTTCGTCGACGTAGAGCCGCTCGATGCCCTCGGGGGCGGTTGTGGAGAGCCCGCGGGTGGTCAGCAGCAGCCGTGCCCCGCTGTCGCGCAGGACGAACTCGATCCGCTCCCGAGGGTGAGCGGAGTCCAGCGGGACGTACGCGCCGCCCGCCTTGAGGACGGCGAGCATCGCGATCACCTGCTCCGGGCCGCGCGGCAGCAGGAGCGCGACCCGGTCGTCCAGCCGGATGCCGAACTCGACTAGGCGGTCGGCCAACACCTGGGCCACCGTGTCGAGTTCGGCGTAGGTGTGCTGCCGGGGCGGGCTCCACAGCGCGGTGTGCGCGCCGACGGTCGCGACTTGGCGGTCGAACAGGTCGAGCACCGTCGCCACAGGGGTGGGGGCGGTTCGGTTGGGCGTGACGACGGTGGCGTCGTACTCCTCCCGGCCGAGCAGATCGAGGCGGGACAGCGGCCGGTCGGGGTGTGCGAGCCCGTCGGTGAGGAGGCGCCGGAAGTGCCCGGCCATGCGGTCCGCCGCGTCGGCGCCGAACAGGCCCGCATTGCAGCTGAATGCGATGGTGTACGTGTACGGGTACGCGTCCCCGGACCCGGATCTGGACCCGGACCCGGTGACGGCCACGGTGACGGCCACGTCGAACGGGGACCGTGACGGTGCGACGAGCCGGGGCCTCAGGTCCCCCGCCGGACGGGCTCCGCCGTCCGACCGGGAGTGTGCCAGGGTTTCCCCCTCGGGTAGCACCGGCCGTGCCTCCAGGGCCACTTGGGCCAGCGGGTGGCGGCTCGCCCCACGTTCCGGGGCCAGCTCCGCGACCAGCGCCTGGAAGGGGACGTGCGCCTGCTCGCTCGCGCTCCTCGCGGCCTCGCCCACCCGGCCGATGAGGTCACGCAGCGACGGGTCGTCGGAGGCGTCGACGCGCAGGGGCAGCAGCGGCGACAGGCAGCCCACGACGCCACGGTCCTCCGGCGCTCTCGCGGCGGGTGTCTCCGTGGCGAACACGATGTCGCGCGAACGGGAGTACCGGGCGAGCAGGGCGGTAAGGGCGGCGCCGAACACGGCGAACACCGCCTCCTGCACGCCCCCTTGGCCGACCAGCCGACGCACGGCGTCACCGGGTACGTCCACGAAGACGGTCCGGCATCGCTGGGTATGGACGGGCGGCCGCGGCAGATCGACCGGCAGCTCGGCGCCCGACGGCAAGTCGGCCAACCTGGCACGCCAGTAGGCGAGTCCGGCATCCGCACGCCCGCGTCGTGGCGCCGCTCCAGTCGTGGAACGGGGCGGGGCCTGCGGGCTCGGCAGCGGCTCATCGGCGAGCACCGCCCGGTACAGGGCGGGGAGTTCGGCCGACAGGAGTCCGGCGGAGTGGTGGTCGCAGACGATGCGAGGCACAGCCACCGACAACTCCGTGTCGTCGCCCTGCCCGCAGACGACGACCCGCACGAGCGGACCACGCACCAGGTCGAAGGGCCGCGCCGTCGCCGCTGCGACGGCTTCCTCCGGTTCCGTGCACGGCAGTTGAGGGAGGACCGTCAGCTCGAAGTCCGTGGCGTCGGACACGGACTGCGTGGGTATGGCCTCGTGCGCGCTCATGCGAGTGCGCAGGGCCGGATACCGTGCGACAAGTGCGGCCACCGCCGCGCGCAGTGCCGTCAGGTCCAGGGGGCCGTCCACATGCCAGCCGAGCACCACGTGGTCCGGAGGGTCGAGGAGAGTCCGGTCGGCCACCAACTGCCGCTGCTGGGCGCTCGAAAGAGGCATCGCGCCGCCGTGGACCGTGCTGTCAGGTCTCGACATCGGGTCACCGTACCACCGTGATCGAACCGAGCGACGGGAGCCGATCACGTGCACTAGGCTCTGCGGCGCGGCGCATGCCACGGCTCCAACGCACCCCGCGCGGTGCGCATACGGGGGGACACATGGACTTTGGTCACACCGCCGACGAGACGCGCTTTCGCGACCGGGTCCGGGCGGAACTCCAATCGCCGGACGTCGTGGCCGCGTTGCGGGAGCTGCACGCCGCCGAGGAGCGTGAGCCCGACGAGCGCGGCCTGTACCGGCAGCTCGGCGAGCACGGTCTGCTAGGCGTCGACTGGCCCCGCCGCTACGGCGGGCAGGGCCGCACCGCCGCCCACGCGGCCGTCGCCGTGGAGGAGATGATGCGGGCGGGCGTCCCGGACACCCTGTTCGTCAACGGCGTCCAGACCGTCGGGAAGCTTCTGCTCCTCGCCGGCAGCGAGGAGCAGAAGCGGCGGGTGCTGCCGGGCCTGGCAGCCGGCCGGTGCTTCGCGAGCGTGCTGTACACCGAGCCCGGGGTCGGCTCCGATCTGAGCGCCCTGACGACCCGTGCCGTCGCGGTGGAGGGCGGTCACCGCATCGACGGCGTGAAGGTGTTCAACCTCAAGAGCGGCATCACGGACATCGGCCTGTGCGCGGCCCGCACCTCGTCCGAGGGCTCGCGGTACGAGGGCCTCACGCTGTTCCTCGTCGACATGCGCGTCCCGGGCGTACGCGTACAGCGCCTGGACACGATGGCCGACGAGCAGTTCCACCGGGTCGGCCTCGAAGGCGTTCTCGTCACCGACGCCGATGTCGTCGGCACCGTCGGGGACGGCTGGGCGCTGCTCGCCGAGGCCCTGCCACTGGAACGCACGGGTTTCGACTTCGCGCTGCGCGCCGAGCGGTGGTACGAGGCGGGCTGCGCCGGACTCACCTCGGCGGACGGCGGCCCGGACGGTCCGGCGGCCGCACCCTGGCTGGCCGACGTGGGCCGGCACGGCGCGGCCACCGCGGCGGCCCGCCTGCTGGCCTGGCGCTGCGTCGGCTCGGCCGGCGCCGAAGGGCTCGACGAACTGCGGACGTCCACCGCCAAGTGGTACGCGAGCGAGCAGGCCGCCGCCGTGGCCCGCTGGGCCGCCACCCGCCACGGCCCGGACGCCCCACCGGAACTGGCCGCGCTGCTGGACAGCGCCTACCGGGAGGCCCCGGGCCTGACGCTCTCCGGCGGCACGTCGGAGATGATGCTCCAGACGATGTCCGGCTTCCTGCTCGCCGCCGAGTCGGCGGACCCGAACGCCGCGGAGGTGGAGTGACATGCGGCTCGAAAGCGACGACGTACAGCGCGACCTGGCGTCGGCCGTACGCGCGGGCCTGGCCCCCGCGGCAGGCCCGGACGGCGCGCTCGATCCGGCCGAGGTCCACGCCTGCCTCACCGACCTGGACCTGTACGCGCTCGAACTGCCCGACTCGGCAGCGGGATTGGCCTATGGGCTGAGCCACGCGGTGCCGGTGTGCGAGGAGTTGGGCCGCTGGGCCGCCCCCGACTCCTACCGCGCCGCCACCCTGCTCGCCGACCTGATCCAGTCGGCCGACCCGACCGGCGACGGTCATCCGACGCCCGGCGACGCGGAGTTGCTTACCGGCATCGCGGCGGGCAAGGTCACGGTGGGGCTGGCGTCCGGGGACCGGGTCACGGCCACAGGAGGCCCCGGCGGCCTGCGGATCAGCGGTGACTGCACCCTGCCGCAACCACCGCCCGACGCCTCCTTCCACGTCGTACCGGCACGCCACGCCCAGGGGACCGTGTTCGCCGCGGTGGCCGTCGACTCTCCCGGCGTAACGTGCGCGGCCACCCGGCGCGAAGGGATCCTGCGGCTGAGCCTGAAGGACGTCGCACCCCTCGCGCTCTCCGCGCCCGCGCACGACACCGGCGGTGTCCCCTCACCGCTGCTCGTACGCGCCCGCGTCCGGCAGGCGGCCCATCTGCTCGGCCTTGCGGCGGGCGCGCACCGGCTCGCCGTCGGGCGGGCCGCCCGACGGCGGCAGTTCGGCCGCAGCATCGGCGAGAACCAGGCCGTCGCGTTCCCCCTGGCCGAGCAGTTCGCCCATCTGGAAGCTGGGCGCCTCCTGATCGGCGAGGCCGCCTGGGACGCCGACGGGGGGCGCCCGGCGGCCGTCGGCGCCACTCAGTCGCTCGCCTACGCGGCGGAACTGGCGCTGCGGGTCACCGCGTACGCGGTGCACGTCCACGGCGCGGCCGGGATCACGGGGGAGTACGCGGTCCAGCGCTACTACCGGGCCGCCGCCGTGGAGGCGACCCGGTGGGGCGCCCCGACCGCGCTGTGGCAGGAGGCGGGAAGGCTGCGCCTACCGTGAGGGCCGTTGCGCCTCCGGTGTCGGCCGCTCTGCCTCCGGTGTCGGCCCCTGCGCCTCCGGGGCCGGCCGCTCCGACCGCGGTCCTGGCAGGGTGACCCTGGTGCCCGGCCCCTCGCCGGTCACCGCCTTCAACGGGTGCGCCGCCCCTCCATCGGAGATCCATACGCTGGGCACCCCGGCGAGCAGGGCCTCGCGGGCCGCGACCAGCTTGATGGTCATGCCGCCTCGCACCCAGGAAGGGGCCGGTTCACCCGGCTGCGGCAGCTGATAGGCGGCCAGCGCGCTGGCCGGGTCAGTGGGGTCGGTGAGCACCCCGGGGGCCCCGGTGAGGAAGAGCAGGCTGTCGGCCCGCAGCGCCGCCGCGACAGCCGCCGCGGCACGGTCGGCGTTGACGTTGACCGGCTCGCCGTCCTCGGCCAGCGCCGGGGGCGACACCACCGGCACCACGCCCGCGGCGAGCAAGTCGTGCAGCAGGCCGGCGTCGACGCCGACGATCCGGCCACTACGGTCGTCCCGTACGACAGTGACGCGCCCTTCCACGACCGCTCGTACGGCCTTCTTGCGGCGGGCCCGCAGCAGACCGGAGTCGAGACCGGTCAGCCCCACGGCGCGGACGCCGTGCCGGTCGAGGGCGCGGAGCAGCGTGGGCTTGACGCGGCCGGCCAGGGCCAGGGTGAGGACGTCGAGGGTGGCCGCGTCGGTGTAGCGGGTGACGACGCCGTCGGGCGCGGTCAGATACCGCAGTTCCACGCCGAGCTGCTCCGCGAGGCGGCTCATCTCGGCGGAACCGCCGTGGACGAGGACCACCCGCCGCCCGGCCGCCCTCAGTACGGCGACGTCCTCGCAGAGCCGGTCGACGTCGAGGGCTCCGCTGCCGCCGCACTTGACGACCACCGTCTCCGGAGGGCCGTCGACCCGGTCCCCGCTCACAGCGGGTGCAGCCCGGGGAATTCGAGCCCCAGGCGCTCCGGCCAACCGTGCCTGATATTGACGCACTGCACGGCGTTGCCCGCCGCCCCCTTCACCAGGTTGTCGAGCGCCGCGACGGCGACGACCTGGCCGCGGTCCGCGTCGAGGGCGAAGCCCACGTCGCAGAAGTTGGACCCGCTGAGGATCTTCGGCTCGGGCAGCCGGTACAGGCCGCGCCGCTGCGCCACCACGCGGACGAACGGCTCGGCGCCGTAGCAGTCGCGGTAGACCCGGCGCAGTTCCGGCTCGCGCAGCTCGGCCGTGAGGGTGGCCCGGCACAGCACCTGGGCTCCCCGTACGGCCTCGACGCCGGTGGCGCTCATGCTGACGGTCAGCCCGGTGGCCTGCGCCACCTCCGCCTCGTGCCGGTGGCCCGTCGGCGCGAACACCCGCATGGCGCCGCTGCGTTCGGCGTGCAGGTTCATCGGCCCGGCCCCCGACCCCGAGCCGCTGGACCCGATCCGGCCGTCCACCGATACCCCGTCCTCGACCAGACCGGCGGCGGCCAGCGGGTACAGGGCCAGGATGGCGGCGGTCGCCATGCAGCCGGGCACGCTGATCCGGTCGGCGCCCGTCAGGTCCTTGCGGTACCGCTCGGGCCAGCCGGTGACGAACTCCGGCAGCAGCTCCGGGGCCGTGTGCGCGGTGCCGTAGTACCGCTCGTACACCTCGGGGTCAGTCAGCCGGAAATCGGCGCTGAGGTCGACCAGGCAACCGGCGCGGCCGGCCCATCGCGGGACCATCGCCATGGTCTCGCGGTGCGGTGTGGCCAGGAACAGCACGTCGCAGTCGGGCGCGTCGTCCGGTCCGACGAAGGCGAGGTCGGTCAGGGCCCGGAGGTTGGGGTGCACCCCGTCGAGGCGTCTGCCCGCCATGCCGCGCGAGACCGGCGCGACCAGCTCCAGGCGGGGGTGGCCGAGCAGGATGCGGCACAGCTCCCCGCCGATGTAACCGCTCGCCCCGACGATGCCCGCCCGTATCACCCCCCGGGTCTCACTCACCCCAGTCCTCTTCGACCTCGGGCGCGAGCGCCAGCAGAACGGGGTCGAGCCCGAGGATCTCCAGTTCGCTGAGGCACCCCGGACACTCGACGATCTCGTTCTGCCGGGGCGTGGCGTCGAGCTTGACATCGCTCTCGCAGCTCGGGCACACGGCTGTAGACATGTCACCTTCTCCTTGTGTTGTGCTGGTCCGTGCGTGGTTCGTACGCGCCGGGCCGCGCGCTGTACGCGTCGGTCGGCGTGGGTTTGAGCAGGGTCAGCGCCTCCGTCACGACGCGGTCCACCGTCACGCCGCCGTCCTCCAGCAGATCGCGTTCGTCCCCGACGGTGTCGAGGTAGCGGTCCGCGACGCCCACCCGCCGTACCCGGCAGGGGTGTTCGGAGGTCACCACCTCGCTCACGGCACCGCCGAGCCCGCCCACCACGAGGTGGTCCTCG
Source organism: Streptomyces sp. NRRL S-920 (assembly GCF_000717945.1). NCBI lineage: Bacteria > Bacillati > Actinomycetota > Actinomycetes > Kitasatosporales > Streptomycetaceae > Streptomyces > Streptomyces sp. NRRL S-920. The sequence continues at coordinate 18,814 of NZ_JODF01000051.1, read as the reverse complement.
ACGGTGACGATGCCCGCCGTCTCCCGCGCCGCGCGCAGCAGCGGGGCGTGGTCGAGCGGCTTGATGGTGTGCATGTTCACGACCCGCGCCGACACCCCCCGCTCGGCGAGCACGTCGCGCGCGGTGAGCGCGTAGTGGACCGGCAGCGCCCCGGTCGCGACCACCAACAAGTCGTCCCCGTCGGCGAGTTCGACGCTGGCGCCGATGGTGAAGTCGTACGGCTCCTGGTAGACGCGGGGCGTCGCGTTGCGGCCGAGACGGATGTACACCGGGCCGGGGTGGCGGGCGGCGGCCCGTACCGCGAGGGCCGTCTCACCGGCGTCGGCCGGCACCAGGACGGTCAGATGCGGCAGGGTCCGGACGATGGCCAGGTCCTGGAGGGCGTGGTGCGAGGGGCCGTAGTGGCCCGCTGAGAGACCGCCGTGGGTGGCGACCACCTTGACCGGCAGGTTGTTCCCGGCCACGTCCAGCTTGAGCTGCTCACAGGCGCGCGTGGTGGCGAACGTACTCATCGTGTGGGCGAACGGGATGAGCCCCGAGGCCGCGAGCCCGGCGGACATGCCGAACAGGTTGGCCTCCGCGATCCCGACGTTCGCGTACTGGGCCGGGAGTTCGGCCGCGAACCCGTCCTCGAAGCCGCCCGTGTCGGAGTCGACGCAGAAGATCCGGTCGTCGGCCCTGGCCAGCTCAAGGAGCGTACGCCGGTGGGCGTCCCTGGCCGAGCCCGTGTACAGCGCCGCCCAGTCGTTCCCGCCGGGGACGCTCTCTTGCGTCGCCGTCATGTCTGGTTCCTCCGCCGTGCGCGCAGGCCGGCCGTCGCCCGCTCGTGCAGGCGGGGCGTGAGCCGGACGTAGTGGCTCTTCTTGCGGTCCTCGAAGAGGGGCACGCCCCGGCCTTTCACGGTCTTGGCGATGACGACGGTGGGGCGGCCCGGCGTGCGGGGCAGCGCGCCGAACAGCTCCCGCAGTGCCGCCAGGTCGTGGCCGTCGACTTCGGCCACCGACCAGCCGAAGCTGCGCCAGCGGTCGGTGAGCGGCTCCAGGCCCACGGATTCCTCCGTGCGGCCGCTGATCTGCCAGCCGTTGCGGTCGACCACGGCGGTCAGGTTGCCGAGGCCGAGGTGGGCCGCCGACATGATCGCCTCCCAGTTGGAGCCCTCCTGTAGTTCACCGTCGCCGAGCAGGACGAACGCCCGGTTGTCGCGGCCGGTGCGGGACGCGGCCAGCGCCACACCACCGGCGAGGGACAGCCCGTGCCCGAGGGAACCGGTCGGGAACTCCACGCCGGGCAGACGGCGCAGCGGGTGCCCGGCCAGCCGACTGTGCCGCTGCCCATAGGTGCGGCACTCCTGTGGCGGGAAGTAGCCGTGCTCGGCGAGGACGGCGTAGAGCGCCGCGGCGGCGTGCCCCTTGCTGAGCACGAACCAGTCGCGGCCCGGCCACCGCGGTTCGTCGGGCCGCACGCGCAGTACGGATCCGTAGAGCACGGTGAGGATGTCGACGGCGGACAGGCTGCCGCCGACGTGGGTGCCGTGCTCGGTGGCGCCCATCGCGAGGATGTGCTCGCGGGCCCGGTACGCGCGCTCGGCCAGCTCTTCGATGCTGACGTCCTCGCGCGTCATGCGGGTGCCGCCGTCGTGCCGGCCTCGTGCCACTTCGGCCGGTACGTCATCGACCGGGCGGCGGGCACCAGCGTGTCCAGCTGCTCCCACACCTTCTCGAAGGCGTCCGCGCAGCGCGCAAGGACCGGGCCCGCGGCGGGGTTGAGGTGCCAGCGCTGCATCGTCAGGGAGTCCTCGATCACGGCGAGGGTGGTGGGGTGGTCCTGCGGGCGGTAGGGCTGGTCGGGGAAGGCGTCGCGCAGCGCGGGCTGGGCGGGCAGCGGCAGCGACTGGTAGGGCCGGACCGGCACGCCCTCGGCGCGCAGCGCCCGCTGGAGCACGGTGCGCAGGGCACCGGGGGTGACCTCCGGGCAACCGGCCTCGCGGGGGTCGAAGCGCAGACGTAGCTGGAACCAGGCGTGGGTGCGGTCCTCGGGGCAGTGCGGCGTCACGATCCCGTCGAGTGCCGCGAGTCGCCCGAGGAAGCGGCGTACATTCCGGTCGCGCTGCTCGTGCCGCTCGGCGAGCCGGGCGAGCTGGCAGCGGGTGAAGGCGGCCTGGACGCTGCTGAGCTTGGCGTTGCCCGCGATCACCTGCGAGAGGTAGCCGCGCTCGCCGCGCCCGGTCAGGTCCTCGCCGAACTGCCTGCGCAGTACGACGCGTTCGTGGATCGCCGGGTCGTCGGTGGTGAGGAGCCCGCCCTCGCCACTCGTGGGCAGGTTCTTGGAGGCGTTGAGGCTGAACGCCGCCACGTCACCGAGCGCGCCCGCTTGCCGGCCGCGGTAGGTCGCGCCGTGCGCCTGCGCCGCGTCCTCGACGAGTACGAGGCCGTGGCGATCGGCGAGGGTACGCAGCGCGTCCATGTCGCACGGCAGGCCGTGCAGGTGAACGGCGAGGATTGCCTGCGTGCGCGGGGTGATCGCGGCAGCGGCGGCAGCCGGGTCGATGGTGTAGGTGAGCGGGTCGATGTCCACGAACACCGGGACGAGCCCGCGCATGACGGGCGCCGACGCGGTGGCGATGAAGGAGAGGGCGGGTACGAGGATTTCGGCGCCCGGTTCCAGTCCGGTCGCGGCCAGCGCCAACTCGATGGCCGCGGTCCCCGAGGAGAGGGCCGCGCAGTGGCCTACCCCGGTGTAGCGCGCCCATTCCTCTTCCAGGAGTTGCACCTCGCCGCGCTCCACGGAGGTGAAGCGGCCGCTGTCGAGGACGGCGAGCACCGCCTCGCGCTCGGCGTCCGTGACGATCGGCCAGGCGGTGGCGGGAGAGGTGCCCGCGTCGGCGTCCACCGTGCGGGCGCCGCCGAACATGGCCAGCCGTGATATGCCCATCAGTTCCTCACCAGTTGCTGTGCCAGATAGTCCACGTAGCGGCCGGGCAGATCCACGTCTAGCGCTTCCGAGGCGCCGCGGAACTGGGGCGTGTGATTGACCTCGTTGACCAGGAGCCGCCCCTCGGCGTCCTCCAGGAGGTCGATTCCATAGACACCGGGGCCGATCGCGGCGGCCGTGGCCGTCAGGAGGCCCTCCAGCTCCGCGGTGAGCGGGCAGGGCAGGGTGCGTGCGTCACGTGCGGTGTTGGTGCGCCAGGACGTGGAGGTGCGGTACACCGCGCCCACCACTTCGGTGCCGAACACCAGCCCTCTGATGTCCCGCCCGGGTTTGTCGACGTACTCCTGGATGTAGGTGACGCGCTGCTGCGGGTCGGGCAGGGCCGCACGCAGTTCGAGGACGGCCTCGGCCGCGTCCCGGTCGGCGAGCCGGGCGACCTGGCGCCCCCAGGAGCCGGTCAGGGGCTTGACGACCGCCGGGTATCCGAAGCCGTCCAGGGCGTCGAGTGCCGCCGCGGGTGTCGGTGTGACCATGCAGCGCGGTACGGGCAGTCCGGCCGCCCGCAGCGCCAGCGTGGTGAGCAGTTTGTCGCCGCACAGCGCGATCGCCGCGGCGCTGTTGACCACGGTCACACCAGCGTGTTCGAGGACGCGTGCCGTGGTCAGGTTCCTGTGGTGGGACACCTCGCGGGCGACCGCCGTGGACCAGGGCGCCGTCAGGTCATCGAGCCGGAAGACCGCGCTCCGCGGATCGAGTACGTGGTACGGGATCCGGCGGTGGTCCAGCTCGTCCAGGATGCGCTTCTCCTCGTAGGCGATGCGCGACGCGATCACGGCGAGCCTCGGCGGCAGGTCGGGCGGCAGGTCGGGCGGCAGGTCGGATGGCAGGCCAGGTGGCAGGTCCGACGCGCCGTCCCTGGGCAGGCTCACGGGGTCGTCCCCGGCTCGGCCCCTGCGGCTGCCCCGCGGGTGCGCCCCCCGGTGGCGGCCAGGGCCGCGGCCAGCTCCTCGACGGCGGTCGTCAGGACGTCGATCGCCGTGAGGTACTCGGAGAGGTCCACGTGCTCCTCGTCCGTGTGGTCCAGGCGGGAATCCCCCGGGCCGTACGCGGCGATCGGCACGCCCCAGTGCGGGCCGACGACATTCATGTCGGCAGTGCCGAGCTTGACCTTGGCGGTCGGTGCCCCGACATGCCGTCGGATTCCCTCGCGCAGGGCGGCCACGACGGGATCGGTACGGGGCGAGCGTACCGCCGGCAGGCTCTCGGCCACGGTGAGCGGGTCGGGCCCGGCCAACTCGCGCAGCCAGCCCAGGAATCCGTCGCGGTCGAAGTCGACCGGGATGCGGCAGGAGATCTCGACCCTGGCGCGCCGCACGTCGCCGTGGAGCGCGACCAGCGCGGGGATGGCCCGGTCGAAGGCGGGACGTGACGCGTCGACCTCGGCGAGTCGGCGGCGCACCGCCTGCCAGTGGTCCGCCGCGACCTCCACGGCCTTGGGCGCGGGTGAGCTGGTGTGCGCGCCGGGACGGGAGATGTCGATGGCGAAGCGGATGATGCCCTTGTATCCCAGCACCACATTGCCCACGCCGCTCGGCTCGCCGATGACGACCGCGTCCGGCCGCACGACACCGCGCAGATGGCGTGCGCCGGGCGAGGACCCCTCCTCGCCGACGGCTCCGACCACCATCAGGTGGGCGTCGCAGCGGGCCGAGGCCCTCAGCGCCGCCCACACCATCGTGGCGAGCGGTCCCTTGGCGTCGACCGCGCCACGGCCATACAGCTTGCCGCCGTCCTCGTACACCTTCAGGTCGCCGGGGACCGTGTCGATGTGGCCCAGGAGCAGGATGAGCGGCGCGCCGGGCGTGCCCAGCTCACCGACCGCGTTGCCGACGGTGTCCCGGTGGGCCCGGAAGCCCAACGCGCGCATGGCATCCACCAGTTGGGCGACGAGCGCGCCCTCTTCGCCGGTGACCGACGGAGTCTCCACCATGAGTCGGAGCAGCTCTGTCTCGTCGAGATCGTCGAGTACGCCCACGGCTCAGCTCCGAACCGCGTACGCGCACCGACCCGGATGGTCGCCCATTCGATTATTCCCCCGTGTCGTCCGCGCCCGGAACCCGCGATACCCCTACCCCCAGGACTCCACTGTCTGCCGCGACGCTAGATGCGTACCACCGAATCGGTCAAGACATGATCGCTTCCGGTCTCGGTCAACTACCTTTCTGCGCAGGCCAGAAGAGCCGTCGGCGACCAGGGCACTCGCGGGCCCCGCGGCTCAGGACAGCTGAGAAGCTGGATGAAGTGGGCTGAAACGGGGGCGGATCTGGTATGCGGTGGGTGTTCCGGTGGATCGTGAGAGGCTCGGGCGAGACGCGGGCCCTGGATGTGTACGACGTCGCGTTCCTGGCGGGCGGGGCCCAGCGGGTGGTGGACAGCGCGGTCATCGCGCTCAACCGGCGCGGACTGCTCGTGGTGCACGCCTCGCAGGTGCGCACGGTGGTGGGGGAGCAACCCGGGCATGCGGTCGAGCGCGCGGTGGTCGCCTTCTGCGCGCGTACCAAGAGCATCGACACCGTACGCGCCGGCCTGCGACGCTCCCCGGAGGTTGAAGAGATCGGCCGCGGGCTTGCTACATGGGGCCTGGTGGCGGGCGCGGGCCGTCAGGTGACCCGTACGGGCCGACGACACCTCCAGCAGGCCGTACGCGACCCGAACATGCCTGAATACGTCCTGGGCGGGGCCGCCGGCCTCCTGGACGAGCCGGTGCGACGCCCGCTCGGCCGCGCGCAGGCGGTGCCGCCCCGTCACGGCCCTACTCCGAGACGCAGCGGCCAGGGCCCGACGTCGGAGCGCAGGTTCTCGTGCGTGGACGCCGACTACGGAACACACTTCGACGGAGGCGGAGGCGGAGGCGGAGGCGGAGGAGGAGGCGGAGGAGGAGACGGCGGGGGTGAATGAGTGCTCACGGGCCAGTTCACAAGGGGTTGGATCGCTCAAGCCCCTCGACCACCCACCCGCACGTCGATATGCAGCCGGTTCTTACGCCCATGACTCAGGCCGGGCCAGGCGCACGGGACAGGGCTGTGCGCACCGCGAAGACACCGAGCAGCCCGCCTGCCGCGAACCGCTGACCGGTCATCACGCGTGGCCGGGCGGCCAGATACCCCGACACCCGTGCCGCGCCCAGCACGATCAGAGCGTTCACGGCGAGCGCCACGATGATCTGCACGCCGCCTAGTTGCAGCAGTTGCGCCCAGGTCGGCCCCGCCTGTGGGTCCATGAACTGGGGCAGAAGAGAGGCGTACATGAGAGCGATCTTGGGGTTGAGCAGGTTGGTCAGGAGCCCCATCGAGAAGAGGCGGGTGTTGGAGATGGGAGGCAGGTCCTGGGCCGGAGCGAAGGGGGAGCGGCCCCCGGGCTTGAGCATGTCCCAGGCCAGATACGCCAGGTAGGCGGCGCCGACGAGCTTGACCACGGTGAACGCCAGTGGCACGGCGGCGAACAAGGCCGACAGCCCGGCGGCCGCGGCCAGCAGATAGCACAGGAATCCCACGGCGGTCCCGCCCAGGCTCACCAGCCCCGCCCTGCGGCCTTGGGTGATCGAACGGGAGGCGAGGTGGATCATGTTCGGTCCCGGAGTCAGGGCCATGCCCAATTCGATCAGGGCCACTCCTCCCACTGCGGCCAGACTGATCACTTGGCAACTCCCCGATCGTCAGCCGGGTATCCGATACCCGGCGTGGGCGGCGTCCGCCGACGACGGACGGCGGCGACGCAGCGGCAGCGCCTGCCTCGCATGCCTCGCCTGCCTCAGGATACGACCCTGCCTTTCGGCGTCTCCATGCACCCTGTCGCTCCAGCGGAGCGACGACCTCAACATGCGCCTCATGAGCGCGCCGACGGTCTCCGGGCGACACAGGCTGCCATCCGACGCTGAGCGGGCGTAACCAAATGACCTGCCGGTGTGGGGGAGTGAGGGACAGTCAGCGCAGGAGGAGAAGGACGGCCAGGGCGAGGAGGAGTGAGTCGATGCGGTCGAGCAGGCCCCCGGAGCCGGCCAGCCAGTGAGCGGAGTCCTTCGCCCGCGTTCCTCGCTTGACCATGGATTCCAAGAGGTCCCCCGCCGGGGCGCCGACCGCCACCGCGACCGCCATCGGCGGGCTCAGCGCGGACAGCGCGGCGAGCACACCGAGGGCAGCCGCGGCTCCGGAGAGGGTTCCGCTCCACCGCTTGGCCGGGGAGAGTGGTGACAGCCGTGGCCCGCCCAGCCGTTGACCGGCGAAGTACGCGACGATGTCACCGACCGAGACAGCGGCGAAAAGGACGAGCGCGGTCGCGCCGAGCGGCACCAGGGCGGCGAGCACGCTCAGCCAGACCAGCCCGAGCAGACCGGCCATGAGCCGGCGCAGGCCGTGGGCGCAGTCACCGGCCAGCAGCGGGACCGCCGCGATGGCCAGCGCGCCGACCGCCACCGCCCGCACCTCATGACCGGGGGCCAGCCAGGAGGTCAGCACCACGCCGGAGACGGCCGCGGCCAGTACCGCCCGGTCCATCCGGGACAGACCCATCAGCCCGCCGAACTCCATCGCCGCGACCACCCCGACCACGAGCGCGAGGGCCGTCACCCCCGGACCGCCCCACCAGAACGCTCCGACGACCAGGGGTACTCCGACCGCCCAGCAGCACCAACGGACCAGCAGTTCGCGGCGCCCGGAGAGTGCCGCGGCGATCCCGCCGAGTGCCAGGGCCCCGCCGAGGAAGGGCGCGAGGGAGGCGACGCCGATCACCGGGCGTGACCGACGGTGACATCGCCCGGGGACACCGCGGACCGCCGCGAGAGCGCCCCGGGGCGCAGCGCCTCCAGCGCGGTTCCGTACGCCGCCACGATGCGCGCGTTCTCTGCCACATCCCTGACCGCGACGCGTACGGTACGCCCCTCGTACTGCGGCGAGAGGGGCGACAGGTCGCGCAGGTAGACATCGTGTCGGCGGCACTCCCGCACCAGGCGGGCGGCGCTCGGTCCGCCGGGCGGCAGGGTGATGGTGAGGAAGTTCGCCACGCCCTCCTCGACCACGGCCGTGTCGGACACCCGGGCGAGATCGGTGGCCAGTTGGCGGCGCAGGGTGTGGGTGCGCGACCAGCAGGAGCGGTAGTGCACCGGGTCCCGCAGGGCGCCCACGGCGGCGAGTTGTGCGGGAAGGCTCACCGCCCAGGGCGGCGTCCACCGGCGCAGCAGTGCCGCGCTGGCGGGTTCGGCCACCAGGAAGGCCGCCCGCACCCCGGACAGCGCGTACATCTTGGACAGCGAGGTGCAGACCACGATCCGCGGGTCCACCGCGGCCAGTGGGGCGAGCGACTCCGCCAGGTCCACGTAGCCGAGGTAGGCCTCATCGATCCACCAGCGGGTCTCGGCCGGGGCGGCCGCGATCAGGGTGCGCAGTTCGGCGGCGGATGCGTGGCGTCCGGTCGGATTGTTCGGGTTGACCACGACCACCAGGTCATAACGGCCCGCCCCGACGACAGACGCCAGCCGCGCGAAGTCGATCCGCCACCCCTCGTCGCGGTGCAACCGGAAGCGGTCCACCCGACATCCGATCACCCGCTCGGTGACGTGGGCGTACTCGCCGTAGCCCGGGTCCAGCAGAAGCACCCTGCTCCGCGGGGTCAGCCACCGGCCGAACGCTCTGAAGATCAGGTCCGACGAGCCGGCCCCGGCCACGAGCGTCTCCACCGGCAGTGCCCGGACCTTCGCGAGTTCCGTCAGCAGGCCCTCGGCGCCGGTGGGAGGCGAGGTTCTGGCGGACCAGGCCGGGTCCTCCATGAGCGCCGCAGACACCCCGGGAGCGGGCGGGAACCAGGCGTCCAGCACGTCCGCGGCGACGACCTCATGACGCCGGTGCAAGGTACGAAAGTCCGTTCCGATAGCGGTGAACGAGGCGCCGCCATGTTCACACCCGTCCGGCCCGGCCGCCCATTCCATGTCCAACTGCCAGTCGACCTCGGCGCCGAACCGCTCCAGGACGCTGCGATACCGGGTGGCCGCCACCTGCGTCAGCTCGGCCACCTCGCCCGTCAGCACCTCGAAGGTCACCGCGCCGCTGCGGACGGTGCGCCCGAGGGGCCGCAGGCCGACCGCCACGTACATGTCGAGCAGTTCGGTACGGCCCATCGCCACCACCGTGCGGCCTCCCCGGGAGGAGATCCAGCGCAGGGCCGCGTACATGAGAAGCGGCGCCACCGCCGTACCACGCCAGCGCGGCTCCACAGTGAGGATGCGTACTTCGAAGAGTCCCCCCTCACCCAACAACGGCAGCTCGTCGCGAGTCAGGTACTTGTCCAGGCCGTAGCGGCCCAGCCACGGCGGCGTCAGGCTGACGAAGCCGATGCGGACCGGCCCCCGGGCCGCGACGAGGTAGACGTTGTCGCCGTCCAACGCGTCGTACAACCGCCCTTCCGGCCGCGGCGTGTGCTGACCGAGTTCGTGGGCGTACACGCGGTGCCGCAACTCGTGGATCCACGCCAGGTCCTCGGGCGTGGCGGCTCGTATGCGCAGGTCGCGACTCATGCATGTCTCTTTCGGCACAGGGGAGTTCCCCGGGGGGCTACGGAGGCCGACTGGCCCAGGCGCTCTGCCGCGGAGGTGGGCATGTGCCGTCTCCGTACTGGAGGTTCGCGCCATGGGCACATCTTTGGGGGTGCCCGGCGGCCGCACATGAGTACGCGTACGTGAGTACGTAAGGAGGGGCTGGGACGGGGCGCGCGTCAGGAACGGTCCGTGGGCGGCTCGGGCAACCAATCGCGGGTCGGGTCGTACTCAAGCCATCGGCTTCGCCCTGCTTCCTCGGCGCAGGCGGCGGCGAGCCCGTTCAGCCCCGGGTGCCCGCTGCCGGCACGCCACAGCAGTGACCAGGCGTACAGAGGTGTGGGATCGACCAGGGGAACGGAGCGCAGCCCAGGGACCTCCGGCAGGGGTACATCGGCAGGCACCAACGAGAATCGCCGCGGCTCCTCCGCCACCTCGGCGAGGAAGTGGGCGAGCCCCAGGTTGACACTGGCGGCCGTGTTCCGGATGCCGAATCGATCGGCGAACCGGTGGAGGAAGTCGAGCCGGTCCAGCGCGCCGGGTGCCCACAGAGTGCTGTCGCGCAACTGGTCCGGCCGCAAAGCCGGTTCGGCTGCGAGCGGATGGTCCACGCTCAGTACGGCGTCCACCGGTTCGAGACGGACGAGGCGGTGCGCAAGCCCGGTGGGCAGCGGAGGGTGGACACGGCCGAAGGCAGCGTCGACGTCGCCGTGCAGCAGCGCTGTCGTCACCGCCGGCAGATCACGGCCGTGTCCCAACGCCAGTTCCCCGGCCCGTCCGGCAACCTGGGCCAGCGTGCGCATCGGCGCGTAGAGGTGCCCCCAGACGTCCACGCGCAGCGGACGTTCCTTCCCGATTGCCGCCGCGACTGCGGCGTCGGCGGCGGCCACGGTCTGCCGGGCCGGTAGCAGGAAACGCTGCCCGGCCTCGGTGAGGCGTACCCCGTTGCCGCCGCGCTGGAACAGCTCGGTGCCGAGCAGGGATTCCAGCCGCGCGATCCTCTTGGACAGCGCCTGCTGGGAGATGCCGAGCGTCCCGGCCGCCCGCCCGAAGTGCAGTTCCTCGGCGGTGCGCACAAAGGCACGTACCTGCGCCACGTCGAGATCCATGGCTCCCACCATAGGTGACAACCGATGGTTGTCGCCTGTGCTTGTCCGTTGTTGGATCACGGGGCGGCCGCAGGGGTTGCATCTTCGCCATGCAAAGACTGATTCCCACGGGAGACATGGCGCGTCCGGTCGCCTTCGCCGAGGTCGCCCAGCCCGCGCCGGGACCCGATGAGGCACTGGTCAAGGTCGAGGCGTTCGCCCCGAACCGGGGCGAGACATTCCTTCTCGAAAAGCCCCGGCCGGAGCTGCTGCCCGGCAAGGACATCGCGGGGCTCGTCGTGCAGGCGGCAGCCGACGGTTCCGGCCCCGGCATCGGCATCCGCGTGGTCGGGCATCCGGCGCAGGGCGGCTGGGCCGAGTACGCCGCCGTGCCCGTGCACTCGCTCGCGGTACTTCCGGACAGCATCGACAGCGCGCGAGCCGCCGCTCTGCCCCTGGCCGGGATCACTGCTCTGCGGCTGCTGCGGACAGCCGGTTCTCTGGCCGGCCGACGGGTACTGCTGACCGGCGCCTCAGGCGGTGTCGGCCACTACGTTACCGAGCTTGCGGTGGGGGCAGGAGCCGAGCTGACCGTGGTGACGTCCACGCCGGTGCGCGGCGAGCGGCTCGCGGAACTGGGCGCACACGTGGTGCACGAGGTCGCGGCGGCCCAAGGGCCGTTCGACGTCGTACTGGAGTCCACGGGCGGGCCGGACCTGGCACTCGCCCTGTCGAAGGCGCGCCCGGGCGGTCTGCTCGTGTGGTTCGGCCAGGCGAGCCGCACCCCCGTTTCTCTCGACTTCTTCCAACTCCTCGGCGGGCCGGAGCGCGTGACGATCCAGCACTTCCACTACGCCGGTGCGCCGTACGACTCCGATCTCGCAGCACTGGTGCGCCTCGTCGAACAGGGACGGCTGCACCCGGAGATCGGCCGCATCACCGACTGGGCACAGACTGCCGAAACCCTGGTCGACCTGCGCGAGCGCCGGATACGCGGCAAGGCTGTCCTGCTGACCGGAGGAGCACGATGAGCGTCACCGAATTCGCCGCCGCCCAGTGGACCCGTGCCACCGGTGCGGGCGTGGACCCGCACGAGTACCAGCGCGTCACCGACGGCCTCACCTCCGTCACCGACTGGGGGCCGGCCTTCCTGCGCACCGGACACAGCTACCTTCGGCGCGCGAAGGACGCCGATTCCTCCCGCTCAACGGGTGAGTACCTGCTGATGGCGGCCCGGTGGTTCCACCTGGCCACCCTGGCGCCGTACGAGGAAGCGCCTCGTGCCGCCGCCGAGGCGGATCACGCCCTGAGCCGGGCGTTGACCGTGCTGGAGCCCGGTGCGCGGCGGGTGAGCGGTGAGGGATTCACCGGCTGGCTGCGTGGCCCCTCCGACGCGCCGGGGACCGTGCTAGTCGTCCCCGGTCTGGACTCGGCCAAGGAGGAGTTCCTCGATCTGGTGTCCGCGCTGCTGGACAGAGGGCTGGCGGTGTTCGCGCTGGACGGCCCCGGACAGGGCGTGCTCGCGGCCACCACGACCTTCGCGCCGGACTACGAGCGGGTCGTGGGCCGGGCCATCGATGTACTCGGCGTCGCACGCGTCGGACTCGTCGGCCTGAGTCTGGGCGGCTATTTCGCGGCCCGGGCCGCGGCGCTCGAACCGCGCGTGGCGGCCGTCGCCACCGTCAGCGGCCCCTTCCGTCTCGACTGGGATGAACTACCCCCGCCTGTACGGGACATCATCGTCAAGCGCGCGGGAGGCACCGACGCCGCCCAGGAGTTTGTGCGCCAGGTGGACCTCACCGCCCTGGCACCCCGCATCGCGGCCCCGCTGCTGGTCGTGGACGGTGACCAGGACGTCATCCCCGGCGTGACGAATGGCAGGTCCCTGGCCCGACTGGCGCCGCACGGCACCTACCTGTCCGTCCCTCACGGAGACCACCTCCTTGGCAACGCGCGGTCCGACTGGCTGCCCCGCCTCAGCGACCACATCGCGCACACCTTGACGGGAACCCCGGCATGAACCGCTTCACCGATCCTCAGCGACCACATCACGCACACCTTGACGGGAACCCAGGCATGAACCGCTTCACCGACCAGACCGTCCTCATCACCGGAGGCACCAGCGGCATGGGTCTTGCGACCGCGCACCGCTTTGTCGCCGAGGGTGCCCACGTCATCGTCACCGGCCGCACCCGCGCGCGGCTGGACGCCGCAGTCGAAGAACTCGGTCCCCGCGCCTCGGGGATCGTGGCCGACGCTGCCGACTCGGGCGCGATGGACGCGCTGATGGAGACCATCCGGGACCGTCACGGCCAACTGGACAGCCTCTTCGCGAACGCGGGCACCGGCACATTCCTGCCGTTCGAGAAGATCACCGAGCCGGACTTCGACCACGGCGTCGACATCAACTTCAAGGGGGTCTTCTTCACCCTCCAAAAGGCACTGCCGCTACTGGCGGACGGAGGCTCGATCGTCATCAACGCCTCCTGGACCCTCCACCGGGGCAACAGCGTCCTGACCCTCTACTCGCCGACCAAAGCCGCCGTACACAACCTGGCCCGAACCCTCGCCGCGTCACTCGCCCCGCGCGCCATCCGCGTCAACTCCGTCAGCCCCGGCTACATCGACACCCCGATGTACCCCGCCGCCGCACTCACGACGTCGGAAGCAGAGGCGGTCACCGGCCAGATCGTCGCCGGCCGCTTCGGACGCCCGGAAGAGGTGGCCTCGGCAGTGGCGTTCCTCGCCTCGGCCGACGCCTCCTACATCAACGGCCAGGATCTCGTCATCGACGGCGGCCTGGTAGGTGCGGTACCTGCGTAGGAACAGGTCAGCAGCTTTCGTCGGTGCATTGGAGAGGGGCGGGGCCGGGCCCACTGGTGGACGGGCTCACGTGGTGCGTGGGCGGAGAGCAACGACGTTGTCGGGAGTGACTGCGGGCTGTGTGCCGACCGCGACGACGTGCGGACCGCTTACCAGGTCCCGAGTGTCACCGCCGACAGCTGCTAGCGACTAACTTCGGATACCCGTAGACGCGGTGAGAGGTGTATATGACGGCTCACACGCCCGCTGAGTTCGCCCTGGCTCGCTCATACATCTCCGATGATGGCGCGATCAGGTTCAATGTCACCGACCTGTTGGTAGATCACCAAGCGGACCGCAGCGTCACGTTGACCTATCGGCTCATCGTCGAGCGGAAGGGGTACGTCGACGAGTGCTGGGTGGTCACGCTGCCATGGGGTGACAGATCCTTTGTGGACGTGTTCACCTCGTCTGCCCCTGATCCTGAGCGTCTTCGCCAACTGGTGCAGCTGGTGCATGGCCTTTTGGAGGAGTGGTGGGACACCAAGGGGCACAACCGCCAGTCCGCGAAGATGGGACGCCGGTGTCCCTGAAGGGTTAGCGCCTGAGGGTTGTCGGGAGTGCATGTGCCTCATGGGGTTCGCGGTAGGCAAGGTCCGCAACGTTGTCGAACGCTGCTTCAACGGGCTCAAGCAATTCCGCGCTACAGCGACCCGCTTCGACAAACTGGCCGTCCGCTACCGGGCAGACAGGTCCTAGCTAGCCGCCCGGGCATCAGGTGGTGGCGCGGAGGGTGTCGCGGAGGCTGGTGGCGGAGTCGGCGAGGGCTTGGAGTTCGAGGGTGCGGGGGTCCGGAGGGGCGGGGGCCCCGAAGAGGAGGAGGCCGATGAGGCGGTCAAGGAGGGCGGCGGCGCGGGTGCGGTCTGCCGGAGGGCCGGTGGGGAGGGTGTCGGCGAGGCCGAGGATCAGCGCGGTGGCTTCGGCCGCGGCATCTCGTTGGCGGGTGCGTTCCGCGGCCGGATCGGGAGCGCCGGGGACGACCGAGGTCTCGTGGTGGCGCTGGGACAGGCTGGTGAGGGCCTCGGCGAGGTCGAGACCGTGGTCGCCCGGCAGGGCGGCGTAGACGCGGCGGAGCAGGTCGGCGGCGTGGACGCTGGGGCCGGAATCCGGTGAGCCGAAGGAGGCCACCCCGATCAGGCGGGACAGGAGGGGAGCCATGCGCCTCAGGTCCGATGTGGCTGGCGCGGCCTGGACCAGAGGGCCGAGGAGTGCGAGGGCTTCGGCGGCGGCCTCGCGCTGGCGGGCGAGTTCGGCGGGTGGGTCAGGGTGGCCCGGACGGAAGGCCGCCGAGTGGTGGATGAGTGCCTCGTCGGTCAAGACGGCGGCGATGTCAAGGCGGTGGTCGCCGGGAAGGCGGGCGTACAAGTCCCGGGCTACGGCCCCTGCCGCGACGGCGTCGGCGCTGTCGGCGGCTCCGAAGGCCAGGTAGCCCGGCAGGCCGGCGATGCGGGAGGCGAGGTCGGGTGCGGGGGGCTGTTCCGCGGCCAGGAACTGGTAGAGCTGCCAGGCGTTCTGGGCTGCGGCCAGTTGGAGCGGGATGTCGGCGGGGTGGGCGGCGCGGGCGATGTCGTGGAATCTTCCGGCGGCGGCGATGAGCCCGGCGCTGTCCAGTTCGGGGGTGTCGAAACGAGCCTGGCGGAATTGGTCCAGGATCTCGTGGGTGAGGGACAGGGCGGCGGCGGTCTGCCCCATGCGGAGGCGGTCGCTGGCCAGGTCCGTATAAGCGGGCCACAGCCGGTCGTACCAGGCGGAACAAGCCGGTTTGCCGGTCCGCTTGGGGTCGAGCGGGTTCCGGTAGTCGAGGACGAGGGGGGCGTCACAGCCCGGGGTGTGGATCTCCAGCATGCCCGTATGGCCGTCCGAGCGCAGGAACTCGCCGCTGACCAGGGGCAGGGTGTCCAAGTCCGGGACGTCGCCGCGTTCGTCTTCGATGCGGGCGCGGTACTTGCTGTCCTGGTGGCTGAACCAGATGCGGAAGCTGGTGCCGTCCGGGGCATGGAACACGTGGGTCGAGCCGTGCGCCAGAACGCTCGGCAGGTGGTTGTTGGCCAGCACGATCCGGTTGCGGAAGTCGTCGAAGGTACGGGCCGACGCCTCGGCGGCGTAGACGAATCCCAGATTGTCGATGGGGGGCAGGCGAGGCTGGTCGGGCAGGGGCGGTGGCGGGAGCGGCGCGGCAGGACAACGGTAGACGGCCAGGTGGATGCCGAGGTGGGACAGATCGGTGAAGATCCACGGGCCGGGGGCGCCGAAGGAGCCGTCACGCGAGATCCGCAGGTTGAGCAGGTCGGCGCCCTCACCCTTCCACGCAAGATAGAGCAGACCAGCCGCGGAGCCGAGGGCGGGCGGTTCGGTGCTGATGTCCGGAAGGATGACCTTGGACGTGAGCCCGTCGATGCCGAAGTCGCCGGCGGTGCTGCCGTACAGGACGACGCGGGCGACGTTCAGGTCCTCGTTCCCGGATCCGCGCCAGCCGAGGTAGAGCAGGTCGTCGTGGGTGGTGAGGGCCGGGCCGCGGTCGCTGTACTCGCCGAAAATGTGCTTGCCGTGGAACGTCAGACCGTCGTCATCCGAGAAAGCGAGGTTGAGGTCCTCGTTGCCGGATCCGCGCCAGCCGAGGAAGAGCCGCCCCAGGCAGGAGACGAGCGCGGGTGCGCCGTCGCTGGTGTCGCCGAGGACGGCCTTCCGCTCGATGCCCTCGATGTCGTACGTACCCGCGGTGCTGCCGATCAGCACGACCCGGGCCACGTTCAGTTGCTGTTCGCCCTCGCCCGTCCAGGCGAGGTACACGCGGCCGTTGTGGGAGGCCAGGGCGGGCGCCATGCCGGAGCTGTCGCCGAGCGTGGTGGCGGAGGAGAAGGTGCGCCCGTCGTCGGCGGAGACGGCGAGGTTGAGCTGATTGTTCCCGGCGCCCTTCCATGCCAGGTAGAGCAGGTCGTCCTGGGACGCGATGGCCGGAGCGGCCTCGGTCGTGAACTCGTGGGTGACGATGTCCTGGAGTCCTTCGATGCCGTCGATGCCCATCAGCGTGGTGGTTTGCGCCCTCGAGATGTTGATGTTCTCGTTGCCCGAGCCCTTCCACGCCACGTACATACGGTCCTTGTGCGTGCACACCGCCGGCCCGTGGGAGCTGGTCTGCCCGATGATCTGCTTCTCCGCCGGACGCAGGTTCGCGCCCGCCATGATGCCGCGGTGGACCCCGATATTGACCGCGGACATCTTCTCGGCGTACGGGTCCTCGTCGGGGTCGTATCGATTGACGACATACGGGTCGAGCTGTGGATCCGGCCAGGACTCGAACCTGAGCAGGTCGGCGTAGGCAACGTCGGCGCCGGTCGGGATGAGCGTGCTGGCCTGGGCTCTGGCGGTCTGCTCCCAGCTGTTGACGCCGATGTCGAACTCATCGTGTCCGTAGCCGCTGTTGAGAAAATTTCCTCCGGCCGTCAGGAGGAAGGACGGCGAGCGGTAGTAGATCTCCAGGCCGCCGTCGGCGTCGTCGGGTGAGGCGGTGAGGCGAGGACGGCTGCCGTGGAAGAAGCGGTGCAACGAGGGCGGCGTCGTGCGGTCCATCGCGATGAGGTAGGCCGCGGCCGGCGGACGGTAGGAACTCGTCGCCGCGATCAGCGCGGTGTCGGTGAGCGAGGCGGGGAAGCGGGCTGGGTTTCCGGCGGTGTCGACGTACCCGGTATAAGCGGCGAACATCCCCGTGACCTGGTCGCCGGAGGCGGCGAACAGGTCGTTGCGCTCGTTGGCGGCGTGATTGATCCGGTGCTGCACACGCCGGAAGGGGCTCACGCGGCGCCCTCGGTTGCTGGAGACCGCGTATTTGACCATGGTGTAGTCGAGCAACACCTGCGCGGCTGTGCGAATCTGTGCGTCTCGCGCGAACTCGTACAGGTTGAACAACGAGTGCAGCGCGAGACGGGCGTAGGGCCTGGAATTGAATTCCAGGAAGTCGTGCTTGGCGACGCGCTGTAGATATCCCAGGAGCCAGTCGCGCAGCCCGTTCTTTACGTTGTCGTACGCAGGGTAGGGATTCCTGTCGTGCAAGAGCTGGTTGTTGAGGTACCGGCAGCTCTCGATCATGAGCAGGTGGTTCTCGGTCTCGGGGACGTCGATGTTGAGGAACGTCACCTCGTAGTACTCGATCGACGGGCGGTGGCCGCTCGTCATATGGTTGGGGATCAGCGTGTCGAGGATGAAGTCGTGGTCCTCGGGACCGAACAGGCCGGGGTAGCGGCAGACGGCCGTCATCAGACCCTTGAGCGCGATGTCGTAATCGCGTTTCGTGCCGACCTCGCCGTCTCCGGCATTCCAGTGATGCAGCACCTTGGGGATGAGGGTGCGACTGGCCTCGGCTCCGGGGGCGGCAAACGTCGGGTCCGCAGCCGCGGCGTGGAGGTGCGCGATGAGCGCGGTGGCGGCGTCCTCGCTGAACTTCCTGCCGCCCGGGTCGTCGAACTCGCCGAGAGGATGCGTGTAGGCGTAGTGGCGAGCGATCCCCAGAGCACGTTCCTCATGGCTGGCGTAGGCCGCTTCCGGCGTTCCGTTCAGCGCCGGGGCGTCGAGGTAGGAGTCGGGGATGGGCATGGTCGCGTCACCTCGGCGGCATGAGTCCGACTTTCTGCTCTTTGCTGTGACTCAACACCAGTGCGGCATTTTCCGTCAAGGAGGGGAATTTCGAACGTGTTGACGGTATTTCGAAGGGCGCAAGCTGAGCGAGTTCGCCGAGATGCCCTGGTGCGAAGGGGTCTTCGGTCACCCGAGCGGCACGGGTGATGGCAGACGGTCCGGACAGCGGAGCCTCCGGTCTTCGAGAACGGCTTGTCTTGGTCGACAGCCAGTTCTACCGGGTGCTCTGCTCAGGCGGCGCACTGAACCAGTACGGCGGGGCTCTGATTCGAGTTCCATCGCTCCGCTGGTAGACCAGCCGTGCGACCGCGCCTTCTCGGTCATCCACGGTTTGGGTGGTGACTTCGACAAGCCCAATCCCCAGCGTTTCCTTTCGAAGGTGGCCCCTTGTTGATCTCCAAGTAGGGATCGGCCGTCACTCGATTCGGCAATTTACCTACTCCAACACGCCGAACTCCGTCCGTCGCCGCGCCTCGGAAGGGCGTGGCACCGCGGCGTAGGAGCACCCGAAAGCTCTCCGCGAAACCCGCTGCCGGGCCACTGCGTACGGAGAGCCCGGCGCTTGAGGTGCCTTCCGCCGTGTCGCGCGTAAGAGATCAACAGGGGTTCAAAGACAGGCTCTGAGCTTGTCGTTTAACGTTCGTCTGCTTCGGCATCAGAGGCCATCGATGTCCGGAGGAAGCGTATCCATCGTTGGCAGACCTCGTGGGTGACGGGT
>NZ_JODF01000050.1:0-48253 GCF_000717945.1 Streptomyces sp. NRRL S-920 | reverse complement strand
AGCTTGGATGGGGTCTCCCCTGCTCGAGCGAAGCCGAGAGCTTGGGGAAGTGCCAGACCCCGCGGCCCGCGGCATGATCCGCCGGACAGGCCCTAGGCCTCCTCGCCTGCCGGCCCGGTCCTCCCGCCCGCGGCGATCGCGTCCCGCACCTCCGTCACGCGTGCGCGCTCCTCGGCGGCGAAGCGCTCCGCGTCCAGTTTCTCGGCGATCTCCTCGTCCTGGGTCATGAGCTGGTCGAGGCTGGCGTCGCCCAGTTCGAGGACGCCCATGTCCACATACGCCTGCTGGAGGCGCTTGCCCCACAGGCCGATGTCCTTGACGCACGGCACGATGCGGCTGAACAGCAACTGCCGGAACAGGGCGAGGAATTCGGACTGCTCGCTGTACTCCTCGGCCTGCGCCTTGGGTATCCCGAAGTTCTCCAGGACCTCCACCCCGCGCAGCCGGTCGCGCATCAGGTAGCAGCCCTCGATGACGAACTCCTCGCGCTCGCGCAGCTCCGCGTCCGTGAGCTGCTTGTAGTAGTCGCGCAGCGCCATCCGCCCGAAGGCGACGTGCCGGGCCTCGTCCTGCATGACGTACGCCAGGATCTGCTGGGGCAGCGGCTTGTCCGTGGTGTCGCGGATCATGCCGAACGCGGCGAGCGCGAGGCCCTCGATGAGGACCTGCATGCCGAGGTAGGGCATGTCCCAGCGGGAGTCGCGCAGGGTGTCGCCGAGGAGCGACTGGAGGTTGTCGTTGACGGGGTAGAGCATCCCCATCTTCTCGTGCAGGAAGCGGGCGTAGATCTCGGCGTGCCGCGCCTCGTCCATGGTCTGGGTCGCGGAGTAGAACTTCGCGTCCAGGTCGGGGGCGGACTCCACGATGCGGGCCGCGCACACCATCGCGCCCTGCTCGCCGTGCAGGAACTGGCTGAACTGCCAGGAGGCGTAGTGCTTGCGCAGCTCGCCCTTGTCCCGCTCGGTCATCTTCGCCCAGTGGGGGGTGCCGTAGAGCGACAGCGACTCGTCCGGGGTGCCTAGGGGGTCGAGCGGGTCGACCTCCAGGTCCCAGTCGATGCGCTTGGCGCCGTCCCACTGCTTGTCCTTGCCCTTCTGGTAGAGGGCGAGGAGACGGTCGCGCCCTTCGTCGTACTCCCAGCTGAAGCGGGCCGAACCGGCCGACGGGACCTGCCAGTCGGGCGCTTTGGGCGGCCCGGTATATAGCTCATGCGTCGACATACGGGCAGGCTCACACGCTCCTGGACGCAGGGTCAACAAGTCACGCACAGGGGATTGACGGCCTTACTGACGGGGAGTCTCATAAGAGGTGACCGCCGGTAACCCGCAACGGGCCCGCTTCGCAGGCATACCCCCACGCGCACCTCCCACGACAAGGCAGGGACAAGTCATGACGACCGTGACGGAAGACGTTTCGCTCCAGGGTCTGCGAGACGCGCTCGGCCTGCTCAAGGACCGGGAACAAGTAGCCGTCCGGCTTCTGGAGTCCTCCGCCAAGCACTCCTTCGATCCCGACAGGGAACTCGACTGGGAGGCCCCGGTCGAGGAGGGCAAGTGGTTCTGGCCGCCGGAGCTGGTCTCCCTCTACGACACCCCGCTGTGGCGGCGGATGTCCGAGGAGCAGCGGATGGACCTGGCCCGCCACGAGGCCGCGTCGCTCGCCTCGCTCGGCATCTGGTTCGAGATCATCCTCATGCAGCTCCTCGTCCGGCACATCTACGACAAGTCGGTGACCAGCGCGCATGTGCGGTACGCGCTGACGGAGATCGCCGACGAGTGCCGGCACTCGATGATGTTCGCGCGCATGATCGAGAAGGGCGGCGCGCCGACGTACCCCGTCACGCGCCTCAACCACAACCTCGCGCGCGTCCTGAAGACCGTCTCCACCACGCCCGGCTCCTTCGCCTGCACACTGCTCGGCGAGGAGATCCTCGACTGGATGCAGCGGCTGACGTTCCCGGACGAGCGCGTCCAGACCCTCGTCCGGGGCGTGACCCGTATCCACGTGGTGGAGGAGGCGCGCCATGTCCGTTACGCGCGCGAGGAGTTGCGCCGCCAGATGGTGACCGCTCCGCGCTGGGAACGGGAGCTGACCCGCCTCAGCTGCGGCGAGGCGGCCCGCGTCTTCTCCATCGCGTTCGTGAACCCGGCCGTCTATACGAACGTCGGGCTCGACCGGCGCGAGGCGGTGGCGCAGGTGAGGGCGAGCGGGCACCGGCGGGAGGTCATGCAGACCGGCGCGAAGCGGCTGACCGACTTCTTGGACGACATAGGCGTGATGCGGGGGGCGGGGCGGCGGCTGTGGAGGTCTTCGGGGTTGCTGGCGTAGCGCTTGACCGCGGGCCGTATGTGGCCGCCCCGGAAAGGGCGCGGGGCGAGTTACGCTGCGAGGCATGACCTCGCCTGCCAGCACGCGCGCGTACCGCCGCCTGAGCGTCGAGGCGCGGCGGCGGCAGCTCCTGGAGTCCGCCCTGACCCTCTTCGCGCACCGCGCGCCCGAGGAGGTCAACCTCGACGACGTGGCGGAGGCGGCCGGCGTCTCGCGGCCGCTCGTGTACCGCTACTTCCCCGGCGGCAAGCAGCAGTTGTACGAGGCCGCGCTGCGGTCCGCCGCCGAGGAACTGGAGCAGTGCTTCGCCGAGCCCCCGGACGGCCCGCTCACCCGGCGGCTCTCCCGGGCGCTCGACCGGTACCTGGCCTTCGTCGACGAGCACGACACCGGATTCAGCGCGCTGCTCCAGGGCGGCAGCGTGGTGGAGACCTCACGGACCACCGCGATAGTCGACGGCGTGCGCAGAGCCGCCGCCGAGCACATCCTCGCCCACCTGGACGTACCGGAACCGGGCCCGCGGCTGCGGATGACGGTACGGATGTGGATCACCGCGGTGGAGGCCGCCTCGCTGATCTGGCTCGACGAGGAGAAGCAGCCGCCGCTGGACGACCTGCGGGACATGCTCGTGGAACAGTTCATGGCAGTCCTGGTGACGACGGCGGGGCGCGACCCGCAGACGGCGGCGGTCGTGCGGTGGGCGCTGGCCCTGGAACGGCGGGAGGGCCCGGTGGGCGGCCTCGCGCGGCGCGTGCTGCCCGTGCTGGCCGACGCGGCCCACCTGCTGTGACGCCGCGTGGTGTGACACTGGTGGCGTGAAGAGCGAAGAGACCCCCTTCGTGGGTGGCCCCCTGGACGGCCGCGTCCTCCCGGTCCTGCTGGGCCCGACCGGCCACCCCCCGAAGACCTACCGCGTCCCGGTACCGGACGACGCGGGCGGCCCCCCGACGGTCCTGGTCTACCGCCGCGTACCAGCGACCCCAGGCAAGCGCCGCACGCTCACCCCGAGATGGCAGTACGAGTACGCCCCGGAGGGCGACAAGGACACGGGCTTGAAGTGGCCCTGGTCAAAGCCGACAAGATCCTGAGCGCCCCGCCAGGAGCGCCCCGAAGGGGCGCGGGGCTGTGACATTTGCGGCTCCGCCGCGCGAGCGCGACCAGCCACGAAGCACCCGCAGCGATACAACGCAACCCCCCACGCCGCCACCCCCTGGACGAGTGACCCCATTCCACCGCCCGCCCCCCGCCGGGAGGCGAACCCCGCACCGGCCCCCGATGCTCGGGGTGCGCGGAGGAAGCGCCTCCGCGCCCCGGAGGTGATGACGTGTCAAAACGGCTGCTCCGCTGGGCCTGCACAGGCGCAGCCCTAGGCACCCTGTGCACGACCGCACCCCCCGCCCTAGCGGCCCCGGGGCCAGGAGAACGCCCCGTAGCCGACCTGCTGACGGACCTTCAGCGCCTGTATCGCTCCGCCGAAGAGGCAACGGAGACGTACAACGCGACGGAGGAGAAGCTGAAGGAGCAGCGCGCGAGGTCCAAGGACCTCGCCGGAAAGCTGGCGAAGGCCCGCGCCTCCGTGCGTGACGGCCGAGGCGACGCGGCCCGCCTCGCCCGCCAGCAGTACCAGAACGCCACCGGCCTCTCCCCCTACGTACGCCTGCTCCTGGCCCGCGACCCCCAGCGCGCCCTCGACCAGGGCCACGTCATCCAGCGGGTGGCCGCGGGCCGCGCCGCCACCGTGGAGCGCCTGGCCGAAGGTGAGCGGCGGGCGGACGCGCTGGCGAGGGCGGCACAGAGGGCGCTGGCCACGCAGACCACCCTCGCCGCCCGGCAGAAGAAGCAGCGGGACCAGGTCGGCGGGCAGCTCAAGGAGGTCCAGGAGCTGCTCTCCGCGCTCACCCCGGACCAGCTGGACGCCCTGCGGGAGGCGGAGGACGCGGGGACGGCGCGGGCGCAGCGCGCGTTCATGGCGTCCGGCGCGCTCAGCGGCAGCCCGGCCACGGCCACGCGGGCGCCCTCGCGGCAGGGCGACAGGGCCCTCGACTTCGCGGTGCGGCAGATCGGGCGGCCCTACGAGTGGGGCGCCGAGGGCCCGGACGCGTACGACTGTTCGGGGCTGACCTCCCGGGCCTGGGCGTACGCGGGCCGCGAGATCCCCCGCACCAGCCAGGAGCAGTGGGCCGAGCTGCGGCGCGTTCCGCTGTCGCGGCTGCGCCCCGGCGACCTCGTCGTCTACTTCCCGAGGGCCACGCACGTGGCGCTGTACCTGGGCGACGGGAAGGTCGTCCACGCGCCACGCCCCGGCGCCCGCGTCAAGGTGTCGCCGATCGCGGCCAACCCGGTCCTCGGCGCGGTGCGGCCCGACCCCCGGGGCCGGTCGATGCGGGGGTACATCCCGCCGAGGCTGCCCGAGGGGGCGACCTCGGGCAGCGACCTGGGCTACAGCGGCGATCAGGACCCGGCGGCGACCGAGTCCAGGTAGGCGGCGGCCTTCTCCGGGTCGTAGAAGAAGTTCTCGAAGTCGGACGGGTCGTTGAAGCCGTTCGCGAACCGGTCGGCGACCGGCTGGAGCTGACCCGCCGCGCCGAGGATGTTCAGGACGTGCTCCGGCGGGGCGCCCAGCATCGCGTTGGTCCACTTGGTGACCCACTGCGCGGTGTCCCAGTACCGGTCGAACGCCGACTGCATCCACGCCTCGTCGAACGGCTTGTCGCCGTGCTCGACGATGGAGGAGATGTACGAGGCGGCGCACTTGGACGCCGAGTTGGAGCCCTGCCCGGTGATCGGGTCGTTGGCGACGACGACGTCCGCGACGCCGAGGACAACACCCCCGCCGGGCAGCCGGCCGACGGGCTTGCGGACCGTGGGGGCGTACCGCCCGGCGAGTGTGCCGCCCGCGTCGGTCAGCTCGACCTTCGTGGCGCGCGCGTACTCCCACGGCAGGAACTTCTCCAGGAGTTCCAGCGTCAGCGCCAGGTGCTCGCTCGGGTCCTTGACGCCCTGGAAGACGTCCAGGGGGCCGCCGGGGATGCCCTCCCAGAAGAGGATGTCCGCGCGGCCGGACGTGGTGAGGGTCGGCATGACGAACAGCTCGCCGACGCCGGGTACGAGGTTGCAGCGCACCGCGTCGAACTCGGGGTGCTCGGGGCGCGGGCCGAGCCCGTGGACGTAGGCGACCGAGAGGGCCCGCTGGGGCTCGGTGAACGGCGAGCGGGACGCGTCGCGCTCGAACATCGAGACGAGTTCGCCCTTGCCCGCCGAGACGAGCACCAGGTCGTAGGCGCGCGAGAAGTAGTCGAGGTCGGAGACCGCCGCGCCGTGGATGACCAGCTGGCCGCCGCGCTGGGCGAACGTCTCCATCCAGCCCGCCATCTTCACGCGCTGGTCGACGGACTGGGCGTATCCGTCGAGCTTGCCGACCCAGTCGATGACGCGGGAGGAGTCCGGGCCGGCGACCGAGACGCCGAGGCCCTCGATCCTCGGGGCCTGGGACTCCCAGAAGTTCGCCTTGATGTCGCGCTCGTGCTGGAGCGCCGTGTCGAACATGCACTGGGTGGACATGACCCGCCCGGACCGGATCTCGTCCGCCGTGCGGTTGGACATCAGGGTGACCTCGTATCCCTGTGCCTGGAGCCCGAGAGCGATCTGGAGCCCGGACTGTCCGGCTCCGACGACAAGTATCTTCCGCATGGGGTCCTTCTCTTACTCAGGTCTTACTCAGGGGTGACGTCGAGCGCGTGGCCGACCAGGGCGAGCAGCGATTCGATGACCGAGATGCGCTGCCGCGCGTCCATGATCAGCACGGGTATGTGCGGCGGCACCGTCAGCGCCTCGCGCACATCGGGGACCTCGAACTTCTCGCTGCCGTCGAAGTGGTTGACGGCCACGATGTACGGCAGGCCGCAGCTCTCGAAGTAGTCGAGCGCCGGGAAGCAGTCGGAGAGGCGGCGGGTGTCGGCGAGCACGACAGCGCCGATCGCGCCGCGCACCAGGTCGTCCCACATGAACCAGAAGCGCTGTTGACCGGGCGTGCCGAAGAGGTAGAGCACCAGGTCGTCGTCGAGCGTGATGCGGCCGAAGTCCATGGCGACCGTGGTGGTCGTCTTGCCGGGCGTCCCGCTCAGGTCGTCGGTGTCGGCGCTCGCCTGTGTCATCAGCGCCTCCGTCTGGAGGGGCGTGATCTCGGAGACGGCGGTCACCAGCGTCGTCTTGCCGACGCCGAAGCCACCGGCCACCACGATCTTCGTGGCGATCGGGGCCCGTGACCTGTCCGTCTGCCAGGCCTGCAACTGACCCTCGTTCGCGAGGAGTTCAGAGACGGCGGAGTCCACTCAGCACCCTTTCCAGCAGTGCGCGGTCGGGCTGACCCGGGCCGTGGCCCGTTCCGTACACGCGGATCTTTCCCTGGTCGGCGAGGTCGCTGAGCAGGACGCGGACCACGCCGAGCGGGATCTTGAGGAGGGCCGCGATCTCCGCCACCGTGCGCATGCGCCGGCAGATCTCGACGATCGCCCGCATCTCCGGCATGACCCGCGCCAGGGTGCCCTTGGGCAGTTCGCGGCGCTCCTCGGCGGCCTCCAGCTCGGGGTGGCTCGCCACGAACGTCTCGACGAGCAGGACGTGACCGAACCTGGTCCGGCCGCCGGTCAGCGAGTAGGGGCGTACGCGAGCGGGCTTCCGGTCGCCGCCCCGCTGCGGGAGCCTCGGGGCCTTACGGCTGCTGCCGCTCATCGGGCGCTCTCCCTCGACTTGCGCAGCTCGCTGCGGAGTTCGGGGGTGAGGACGTGTCCGGCGCGGCCGACGAAGAGCGCCATGTGGTACGCGACGACGCTCATGTCGCAGTCGGGGGTGGCGTGCACGCCGAGCAGCGAGCCGTCGCTGACCGTCATGACGAAGAGGCTGCCCTCCTCCATCGCGACCACGGTCTGCTTGACCCCGCCGCCGTCCATCAGCCGGGCGGCGCCGATGGTCAGGGAGCCCAGTCCGGAGACGATGGTGGCGAGGTCGGCGCTGGAGCCCCGGGGGCCCTTGGGGTTCGCGGCGGGGCGCTCGGCGTTGCGCCCGGGATCGGAGGAGAGCAGCAGCAGTCCGTCGGAGGAGACCACCGCGACGGAGAGGATCCCTGGCACCTCCTCCACGAGGTTCGTCAGCAGCCAGTGCAGATTGCGGGCTTCACTGCTCAGGCCGTATGCGGCGGGTCCGGCGGAAGAACTGGGCGTGCGCATGGGCGCAGTCAACTGCTTGCCTCCTCGACTGAGTCCCCCATTACGTCTGCGTCTTTTGCGTTCTTTGCGTTACCTTGCTGCGTTTCCCTCGGGTCCGCCGTTTCCGTTTCGGCGGCGAGTTCCGCTTCCACGTCCCGTCGGCCGCTCTGGGCGCCCTGGTGGAAGCCGCCGAGGCGGCGGCGGAGCGTTTCGGCATCCACGGAACCGCTGCGCTGCTGGGGCGCGGCGGCCACGGGCGGTGTGATCTTCGGGGTGCGCTTGGGCAGCCCCTTGTCGGTGACGCGCTCCCACTTGGGGGGCGCGGGGGCCGCGTCGGGCTCGGGCTCCGGTTCCGCTTGGGCTTCCGCTTCCGCTTCCGGGGCGGCGGGCGCGGTCAGCTCCATGGTCGTCTCGGCGGAGGGCGCGGGCTCCTCCTCCGCCGGTGTCGGCAGGGCCGTCTCCAGCGTCCGTTCCGCCGCCGCGATCAGCGGGTCCTGGTCGTCACCGGGCGCACCGGTCAACCGCCCCGGGATGACGTTGGAGTTGGCCTCCGCCTCCGACCCGGGCAGGTGGACCAGGGTTTCCCCCGCCCGCGGCGGGGTGAGCGCCGTGGCCGACGCGGGAGCCTCCGCCAGGATCGGCTTGGGCAGCACCACGACCGCCGCGACACCGCCCTGCTTCTGCTCCCGCAGCCGCACCCGCGCCCCGTGCCGCGCCGCGAGCCGCGCGACGACGTAGAGGCCGAGCCCGAGGCCCTCCCCGCTCTCCTGGTCGTACGCGTCGTCGGGGTCGAAGTTGGTGAGCCGGGCGTTCAGCTCGCGCATACGGTCCCGGGTGACGCCGATGCCCTCGTCCTGGACGGAGAGCATGACCTCGCCGCTCTCCAGGAGCCATCCGGAGACCTCCACGGAGGCGTCGGGCGGGGAGAACGAGGTGGCGTTCTCCAGGAGTTCGGCGGTGAGGTGGCTGATGTCGTCCGCGGCGAAGCCCGCGATGTGCGCGTGCGGCGGCAGCGTGGCGATGCGTACGCGCTCGTACCGCTCGATCTCCGAGACGGCGGCGCGTACGACGTCCACGAGCGGGACCGGGCCGGGGTGCTGGTGGCCGTGCTCTGCCCCCGCGAGGACCAGGAGGTTCTCGCTGTGGCGGCGCATGACCGTGGCGAGGTGGTCGAGCTTGAAGAGCGTGGCGAGCCGGTCGGGGTCCTGCTCGCGGTCCTCCAGGTTCTCGATCACGGCGAGCTGGCGCTCGACCAGGCCGAGGGTGCGCAGGGCCAGATTGACGAAGGTGCCGTGGATGGACTGGCGTACGCGCTCCAGGTGCACGGACGCCTCGGCGAGTTCGGCGCGCAGGGCGTCGCGCTCGTCGGCCATGGTCCGGCGCTTGCCGATGAGGTGCTTGCGGTCCGTTTCGAGCGTGGCCAGGCGCTCGGTGAGGGCGGCGGCGTGGCCGTGCAGGGCGTTGACGGAGCGGACGACCTGGGCGAACTCGTCGTCGCGGCCCGTGAAGCGGATCGGCTCCTGGGGCGCGGGCTCGGTCGCCAGACGGGCGGAGCCCAGGCGCAGAACGGCGAGCGGGCGGGTCAGCGAGCGGGCCATCCCCATGGTGACGCCGACCGCGACGAGCAGCAGCACGCCGACGAGCGCGACGCGGATCTCCAGCGCCGTGACGTCGTCGTCTCGCAGCTGGGCGAGCCGCTTGGTGCGCTCGACGCCGAGCGCGGACTCGGCGCCGCGCATCGTCTCGATGCGGGCGGAGAGGGCGGCGTCGAGCTTCTTGCGGTCGTAGCCCAGCTCGGCGCCGGAGAGCGTGGGCTGGTCGGTGAGCCGGGAGAGGTACTTCTCGGCGGCGGTGACCTCGGCGCCCGTGACGGTCGAGTCGTACGTGGTGCGGTCGGACTCGCCCGCGGCGTCCCGGAAGTCGGCGAGCGCGGCCAGCTCGCGGATGTGGGCCCGCTGGGCGGCCGCGCTGAGGCCGTCGCGGCGCTTGCCCGCGGCCGGGGGCTCGTCCACGCCGGTGGCCGGGAGGCCGGTGACGGGGTCGGTCCCGGGGGCGGTGGAGCGGGGCACGGCGAGAGCGGCGAGGAGGAGCCCGCGGGCGGCGGCGGCCTGCTCGACGGCGTGGTCGAGGTCGGCGAGGGCGAGGGCGCCCCTGTTGACCTCGGGCGGCAGCTGCTCGGCCAGGTCACGGGTGAGGCCGTGGAGTTCGGTGATGACCTTCGTATACGCCTCGTGCGCTTCGAGGGCGGTGGTCTTGCCGGTGAGCGCGGAGCGGCGGACGGCGGCGATGTCGGCCAGCTCGCCGCGGAGCCCGGCGGGGGCGTCGGCGCCGCGCAGCTCGTCGATCTGGCGGTCCACGCGGGCGCTGCGGCTCTGGGAGAGGCCCTTGCCCTGGGGGCGTCCCGCGGCGATGAAGGAGGTGACCTCGTCGCGCTCGTCGGCCAGCGAGTGCCCGAGGGAGACCGCCTGCTGGGTGTGCTCGGCGAGGGTCACCAGGCTCTGGGTGTCGTTGAGCCGGCCGGACGCGGCGACGATGGCGGGCGCGCCCGCTCCCGCGATCGCGGCGGCCACGACCGCGACGGCGACGATCAGCCGGTTGCGTACGCGGGCGGTGGGCTTCTTGTTGACGCCCGCGGCGGCCGCTGCGGCCGCCTTGGCGGAGTCCCCGGCCGGGGGTGCGGGCGTCACGTCGGGCTCGTCCGGCCCCGCCGCGGCGGACGGCTCGGGTGTGCCGGGTGTGGCGGAGGCGCCGGGTGTGGCGGAGGCGTCCGGACCGAAGGCCGCGTCCCGCCCGGAAACCGCGTCCACTCCTCCCGAGGTCACCGGGGAAGCCGGGGACACTGCGGACTCCGGAGCCGCCGGGGCCGCGGAGCCCACGGGTCCCGCCGCAGGGTCCGTGGCCGTGCGCCCGGGCGCACGGTCGGTCGGGGTGGTCGCGCCCGGCGTGGCCCCTTCCGGGGCCGTCTGCTTGCCTTTACGCCGAGGCCGCATCTTCTGCACCGGTGCTCGCATTCCTGTTTTTCGTCTGCCCTTGGGCCCGGGTGACGATCCGTCAACACGAGCGCGCCCCCGGTTACGGCACCTGACACTTCCAGCGCCGGTGAGTGGTGGTCGCGCATCGCCTGCCTGGCCACCCGAAGGAGTGAACATCGGTGGGGAGTTGGCGGGCAAGTCCCAAGGCTATCGGCGTCCGGCATATGCGGTGCGCCGGTTGGACGTCGCCGACCGGCTTTGGCAGGATGCGCCGCCACACACCACCGGAGTTGATCATTCCGGTCGAATTCCGGCGCGCGTTTCGCCACCCCGGGCCGATCCGCCGCCCCCGCGCCCTTTCCGGCCGCCCCCTTGAGGGCCTCGGGCAGACTGGCCGGATGCGTATCGAACTCGCCACTGAGCCCGGAGACCCCGCACGCCCCAACGAGGACTACGCCTCCGTCGCGCTTCCCGCGTCCGGGCAGGGCGGATCGCTCATCCTCCTGGACGGCGTGACGCCGCCCGAGGGATCGGTGGGCTGTCTGCATTCCGTCCCCTGGTTCACCGCGCGCCTCGGCGGCGCTCTGGGCGAACTGTCCGTTTCGCGGCGGGATATGACGCTCCCTGAGGTCTTGGCGGGCGCCATTGCGCGTACCGCCGACGCGCATGGTTCAACCTGTGACCTTTCTCACCCTCGCACCCCTCAGGCAACAGTGGTGCTCGTGCGGTGGGACGCCGAACGCGTCGAGCATCTGGTCCTGTCCGACTCGGCGCTCCTCGTCGCGAGCGTCGGCGGCGGGGTGAGCGCCGTCCTCGACCGGCGCCTGGCCGAACTGCCGCCCGCCGTGCAGGCCCTGCGTGACCAGGTGCGCGCCCTGCCGCG
Organism: Streptomyces sp. NRRL S-920; assembly: GCF_000717945.1. NCBI lineage: Bacteria > Bacillati > Actinomycetota > Actinomycetes > Kitasatosporales > Streptomycetaceae > Streptomyces > Streptomyces sp. NRRL S-920. Next base: position 36,866 of record NZ_JODF01000050.1, on the reverse strand, counting down.
CGGCTCGGCCGAGCGGGAGGTGGCGGGCCGGGCGTACGGAGCGGCGGTCGAGGCGCTGCGCAACGCCGAGAACGGCTTCTTCACGGCCGCGGCGGACCCCTCCGCCGCCCTGCGCGCGATCACCGGTGAGCTGCCGCGCGCGGACGTGACGGCGGTGGCGGCGCTCACCGACGGGGCATCGCGCTGGGTCGAGACCTTCCGCGAGGGCGACTGGCCCGAGTGCCTCGCGCTGCTGCGCAAGGAAGGCCCGCAGCATCTGCTGGACCGCGTAAGGGAGTTGGAGCACGCCGACCCCGACCGCCTCGCCTTCCCGCGCGGCAAGCGGCATGACGACGCGGCGGTGGTGTACGTGGAGCTGTAGCCCCTCCAGGGACGGGCCCCGAGGCTCACCAGGCGGAACGCGCCCCGTCGCTCATGACTCGGCGCTCGCGTTGAGCTGCCCGAGCAGCCGCGCCAGCTCGGCGACCTCCGCCCGGTCCCAGCCCTGGAGTTGACGCACGTAGCGGGCGCGGCGGGCGGCGCGGACCGTGCGGAAGCGGGTGCGGCCGTCGGGCGTGAGCCGGATCAGCCAGGCGCGCCCGTCGGCGGGGTCGGGCTCGCGGGAGACCAGGCCCAGCTCCTCCATGGCCCGCAGCTGGCGGCTCATCGTCGCCTTGCCGACCCCGATGTACGCGGCGAGGTCGGTGGCGCGCTGCGGACCCGAGTCGTCCAGGCAGACGAGCAGGCCGTACGCGGCGGGCTCCAGGTCGGGGTGGACCTGGCGTGCCATCTCGCCGGACCTGGCCCGCGCGCGGCGCATCAGGAGCGACAACTCCCGCTCCAGGGAGAGGAACTCGCGGTCCTCCCCCGGTCCGGCGTCACCGTGCGCCCCGACCGTCACACCCTCTTCTGTAGCAGCCATGTCCCGCTTTCCCGATTCTGAAAGTTATCGCCGCGAGGCTCTCGCGCCGTGGCCGTGGCGCCAGCGGCCTGACCAGTATTTCGCAAGGTCGCGGCGGTGCCGATCCGGTGGCACCGCCACAGGAGTGGACCAACGGCACCACTCTGCCCCCCTTCCCCGCCGTGGTCTACGTGCGTAGCTTTTCAAGTGACATGTTCACACCATGAACCTGTCGACAGGTCCCCCCAGAGCACCCCCGAGGCCTTCGGAGGCACGCATGCCTGTGCACAGACCCGGACCTGCCCGCCCCTCGCGCTTGTCGCCGGCGGGTGTCCTCCTCGCAGCCCTGTCCGCTCTCTCCCTCCTCCTGACGCTCCCCACGGCGGCCCGGGCGGACGACATCCCCCCGCGCGGCTCCGCGCGCCTCGGGCAGGGCGTCATCGAACACGACGGCCAGGGCGGGCTGCCCACCGGCGGCGGCGCCGTCCAGACCGAGGGCGTCGACGTCAGCAGCCACCAGGGCAACGTCGCCTGGTCGACCCTGTGGAACAGCGGGGTGAAGTGGGCCTACGTGAAGGCCACCGAGGGCACGTACTACAAGAACCCCTACTTCGCCCAGCAGTACAACGGGTCGTACAACGTGGGCATGATCCGCGGGGCCTACCACTTCGCCACGCCCGACACCGCGAGCGGCGCCGCCCAGGCCAACTACTTCGTGGACAACGGCGGGGGCTGGTCGCGCGACGGCAGGACGCTGCCGGGCGCGCTGGACATCGAGTGGAACCCTTACGGGGCGGCCTGCTTCGGCAAGACGCAGTCCGGGATGGTCAGCTGGATCCGTGACTTCCTGAACACGTACAAGGCGCGCACCGGCCGCGACGCCGTGATCTACACCGCCACCAGCTGGTGGAAGCAGTGCACCGGCAACTACAGCGGCTTCGGCGCGAGCAACCCGCTGTGGATCGCCCGCTACGACACCACCCCGGGCGAGCTGCCGGCCGGCTGGGGCTTCCACACCATGTGGCAGTACACCTCCTCCGGGCCGACGGTCGGTGACCACAACAAGTTCAACGGCGCCTACGACAGGGTGCAGGCGCTCGCGAACGGCTGAGGGCGCGGACGGCGGCCGCCCCGTGCGAGGCGGCCGCCGTTCCCCCACCCGTCACGCCGCGACCGGCACCCGCACCTCGCCCACCGTGGCTTCTGCGAGCGCCAGTTCGAGCACCTGGCGCACATCGGTGACCGCGTGCACGTCCAGCTTCTCCAGCACCTCGACCGGGACGTCGTCGAGGTCCGCCTCGTTCCGCTTCGGGATGATCACCGTCGTGATCCCGGCGCGGTGCGCGGCGAGCAGCTTCTGCTTGACACCGCCGATCGGCAGCACCCGGCCGGTCAGCGAGACCTCACCGGTCATCGCCACGTCGGTGCGGACAAGGCGCCCGCTGAGCAGCGAGGCGAGGGCGGTCGTCATCGTGACGCCCGCGCTCGGGCCGTCCTTCGGCACCGCGCCCGCCGGGAAGTGGATGTGCACGCCCCGGTCCTTCAGGTCGGCCACAGGCAGCTCCAGTTCGGCGCCGTGCGAGCGCAGGAACGACAGGGCGATCTGCGCCGACTCCTTCATGACGTCGCCGAGCTGACCGGTGAGCGTGAGCCCCGACGCGCCCGTCTCCGGGTCGGCGAGCGACGCCTCGACGAACAGCACGTCGCCGCCCGCCCCGGTGACCGCGAGCCCGGTCGCCACGCCCGGCACCGCGGTGCGCCGCTCGGCCGGGTCCTGGGCGGACTCGGGCACGTGGTGCGGCCGCCCGATCAGGTCGCGCAGGTCCGCGTCGGTGACGGTGAGGGGCAGCTCGCGCTCGCCCAGTTCGTGCTGGGCCGCGACCTTGCGCAGCAGCCGCGCCACGGACCGCTCCAGGTTGCGTACGCCCGCTTCGCGCGTGTACTCCCCCGCCAGCTTGCGCAGGGCGCTCTCGTCGAGGGTGACCTCGTCCTTCTCCAGGCCCGCGCGGTCCAGCTGGCGCGGGAGCAGGTGGTCGCGGGCGATGACGATCTTCTCGTCCTCGGTGTAGCCGTCGAGCCGGACCAGCTCCATGCGGTCGAGCAGGGCCTCGGGGATGGCTTCGAGGACGTTCGCCGTCGCCAGGAAGACGACGTCGCTCAGGTCCAGCTCCACCTCCAGGTAGTGGTCCCGGAAGGTGTGGTTCTGCGCCGGGTCGAGGACTTCGAGGAGGGCGGCGGCCGGGTCGCCGCGGAAGTCCGAGCCCACCTTGTCGATCTCGTCCAGGAGCACGACCGGGTTCATGGACCCGGCCTCCTTGATGGCCCGCACGATCCGCCCGGGCAGCGCCCCCACGTACGTACGGCGGTGTCCGCGGATCTCCGCCTCGTCGCGTACGCCACCGAGCGCGACCCGCACGAACTTGCGGCCCATGGCGTGCGCGACGGACTCGCCGAGCGAGGTCTTGCCGACGCCGGGCGGGCCGACGAGGGCGAGTACGGCGCCGCCGCGGCGCCCGCCGACGACCCCGAGGCCGCGGTCGGAGCGGCGCTTGCGGACCGCGAGGTACTCGGTGATGCGCTCCTTCACGTCCTGGAGCCCGGCGTGCTCGGCGTCGAGGATCTCCTGGGCGCCCTTGATGTCGTACTCGTCCTCGGTGCGTTCGTTCCAGGGCAGTTCGAGGACGGTGTCCAGCCAGGTGCGGATCCACGAGCCCTCGGGCGACTGGTCGCTGGCGCGCGCCAGCTTGTCGACCTCCTTGAGGGCGGCCTCGCGGACCTTCTCCGGCAGGTCGGCGGCCTCGACGCGGGCGCGGTAGTCGTCGGACTCCTCGCCCTCCTTCTCGCCGTTGATCTCGCGCAGCTCCTTGCGTACGGCGTCCAGCTGGCGGCGCAGCAGGAACTCGCGCTGCTGCTTGTCCACGCCCTCCTGCACGTCCTTGGCGATGGACTCGGCGACGTCCTGCTCGGCGAGGTGCTCGCGCAGCTGCTCGGTGGCGAGCTTGAGGCGGGCGACCGGGTCCTCGGTCTCCAGCAGCTCGATCTTCTGCTGGGTGGTCAGGAAGGGCGAGTAGCCGGAGTTGTCGGCGAGGGCGGAGACGTCGTCGATCTGCGTGACGCGGTCGACGACCTGCCAGGCGCCGCGCTTCTTCAGCCAGCTGGTGGCGAGCGCCTTGTACTCCTTGACCAGCTCGGCGACGGCGCCCGGCAGCGGCTCGGGGGCGGCGTCCTCGACCTGCTGCCCCTCGACCCACAGGGCGGCGCCGGGCCCGGTCGTACCGGCGCCGATGCGCACGCGCCCCCGGCCGCGGATGAGGGCACCGGGGTCGCCGTCGGAGAGTCGTCCGACCTGCTCGACGGTGCCGAGGACGCCGGTCGCCGCGTACGTCCCGTCGATGCGCGGAACAAGCAGCACCTTCGGCTTGCTGTCGCCCTCGGAGCGGGCCGCGGCCTGCGCGGCCTCCACCGCGGCGCGCACCTCCGCGTCGGAGAGGTCGAAGGGGACCACCATGCCGGGCAGGACCACCTCGTCGTCGAGCGGCAGCACAGGCAGAGTGAGCGATGTGTACGAGGTGGACTCAGTAGCCATGATCTCCCTTTCGGCATTCAAGTTGAGCTGTATCGACTCAATGCTTATGAGCGCCTCAATGTTCCCCAAGGGCTGTTCGCTCTGAGCGATCACCGGTCACCCGCCCGTGGCGGTGGCGACGCCCCCTGTACGGACCGGCGTTCGGTGAGGAACGTGGACGCTCCGACTCTCACGGAGGAGACCCACGGTGGACACACCCGAGAACAGCGACGGCCCGGTGGACCCGGCAGCGGCGGACGCGATGGCGGACCAGGTGGCCGGCGCCGCCGGTCAGCTCATGGAGATCGCGCTGGGGCACCTCCTCTCGGCGGCGCTGCGCACGGCCGCACGCTGCCGGATCGCCGACCATCTGGCACCGGGCCCCCGCACCGCCGAGGAGCTGGCGGAGCTGACCGGCACGCACGCCGGGCACCTGCGACGCGTCCTGCGCTATCTCGCCACGCGCGGCGTCTTCCGCGAGGACGAGGCAGGCGCGTTCCACCTCACTCCCCTCGGGGACGCGCTGCGCACGGACGCCCCCTATTCGCAGCACGGCGCGGTCGTGATGCTGACCGACGCGGCGTTCCGGCGGACCTCCGCGGGTCTGGAGGAGGCCGTGCGCGAGGAGGGCGCCTCCTTCGAGCGGGTCTTCGGGCAGCCGTTCTTCGCGTATCTGGCCGGGGACCCCGCGCTGCGGGAACTGTTCGACGCCGGCATGACCTCGCTCTCGGCCCCCGTCGACGCGGTGGTGGCCGGGACGTACCCGTTCCCCGCGAAGGGCACGGTGGTGGACGTCGGCGGCGGGCGCGGCGGCCTCCTGCGGGCGGTCCTGCGCGGGCGGCCGGGCCTGACCGGGGTCCTCTTCGACCAGACCCCGGCGGTCAGTACGCACGTCCTGAGCGGGGACGAGGCGGTGCGGGGCCGCTGGAGCGCCGAGTCGGGCGACTTCTTCACGGGCGTCCCCAAGGGCGGCGACCTGTACGTCCTCAAGCACGTCCTGCACGACTGGCCGGACGAGGCCTGCCTGCGGATCCTGCGCAACTGCCGTACGGCGATGGCGCCGGACGGCCGCCTCCTGATCGTCGAGTCCGTCCTGCCCGCGGGCAACGACCCGCACCCCGGCAAGGCGATGGACGTCGCGATGGCGGCGATCGTGGACGGTCAGGAGCGTACGGAGGCGGAGTTCGCCGCGCTGCTCTCCCGGGCCGGGTTCGAGCTGACGCGGGTTTTGCCGACGGCGGCGTTCCCGTCGGTGGTGGAGGCGGTGCCCGCGTGACGAGCCCGGTCGCAGTACGGAGGCGCCCTCAGTGCCGAGGCGCTTTCAGGGGCGGCCCGCCAAGGACCGGCGTCCGCGGCGGATCAGCGGCCAGCTGGAGACGCCGATCACGAGCGCCAGGAGGTGGCCCCAGTTCGTCATCGGGTCGGTGAACGCGATCAGCTCCTCGACCAGCATCCAGCCGAAGCCCGCCAGCACCGCCCACCGCAGACACGGCGTGAGCAGTCCCGCGAGCGCGCCGACGCTGGCGGCCACCCCGAAGCTGATGCCGTAGTCGAGGCGGTGCAGCGAGCTGTCGGGCAGATGGCCCGCGAGGACGGAGAGCCCGACCGGGACCTCCGTGGCGAGGGTCGCGACGACGTGACCGAGCAGGAACACCCCGGCCGTGCGCAGACCCCCGATGCGGCGCTCCAGCGCGGTGAGGACCAGCAGGAAGCCGACGGCGTACGGCGATGTGATGCCGCCCGCGATCCACAGGGCGCTGGCGACGAGGACGAGGACGGGGCTGTGCGCGAGGTGGGCGACGTCGGTGCTGGACCCCCGGAGCAGCGCGTCGACGACCTCCGGATCGGCGTACTGGCTGAGGAGCGAGGTGGCGGCGAGGATGAGCGCGTAGCCGAAGGTGAAGGGCGTGCCCTTGGGGTCGGGCAGCAGACGCCAGGGGCGGACCCTTGGACGCCGGGCGGGTACGGCGGAGGCCTCGGGGTTCGCGGGAACGGCGGCTTCGCGGTCCACGGGAGCGGCGGCCGCCGCGCGGGCTTCAGGCGGTGAACGGCGGTCCGGCTGGCGCGGGAGCGCGCTCAGGGTGGGCGGCTCACGGTCCCCGGACGCGGGGGCGGTGGCGGTGTCCGAGGGCTCGACGCTCTGGTCCACGGGTGAGGCGCTCCTTCCGTCCCGGCCTACCCTTGGCCCTCTTTTCGGGCGCTGTCTATGACCGACGCCACGTGGGACGCGATTCACAGCAACCCCGGGGCCATTTTCCGCGTTGCCCCCGGCCGCCGCGCCACCCGCTCATACGCTGAGGCCATGCACACCCACACCACCGCCCCCGTCGTCCTCGACCGGCGCGAGGGGCCGTACGGCGAGGTCGTACTGCGGCGCCACGGTGAGTTGCTCCAGATCATCGCGAACGGCTGCTTCCTCATGGACACCTCCGACGGCCGCTCCGAGCGGCTGCTCGTCGACGCGGCACGGGACGCCCTCGACGACCGCCCGCGGCCCGCCGTCCTGATCGGCGGGCTCGGCGTCGGCTTCTCCCTCGCGCACGCCGCCGCCGACCCCCGCTGGGGGCGGATCGCCGTCGTCGAGCGCGAGCGGGCCATCATCGACTGGCACCGCGAGGGACCGCTCGCCGAGCTGTCGCAGACCGCGCTCGCCGACCCACGTACGCAGATTCTTCACACCGACCTCGTCACCTACATATCCGAGGCCCCGGAGACGTACGACGCGCTCTGTCTGGACATCGACAACGGCCCCGACTGGACGGTGACGGAGGGCAACAACTCCCTTTACTCGCCTGCCGGTCTGGCCGCCTGCAAAGCCCGGCTCACCCCCGGCGGAGTGCTCGCCGTGTGGTCCGCCAAGCCCTCGTCCACTTTCGACGACGCTCTACGGAATGCCGGATTCCAGAGGGTACGAACCGAAGAGATCCCCGTTGCCCGAGGCGTCCCGGACGTGGTGCACCTCGGCGTCCGGGCTGCGTAGCCGAGGTGCCTTCGCGCCCCGTACCCTGCTGACCGAACACAAGCGATCAGTGTCAGGGGCGGGCGATGGAGCAGACACACACCTCCCACAGCGGCGCGACAGCCGCGACACCCGGCGCCCAGCGCCGGGTCCTGGTGGTCGAGGACGACCCGACGATCGTCGACGCCATCGCCGCCCGGCTGCGTGCCGAGGGTTTTGTTGTGCAAACGGCCGGGGACGGCCCCTCGGCGGTCGACACCGCGCAGGCCTGGCAGCCCGACCTGCTGATTCTCGACATCATGCTGCCGGGCTTCGACGGCTTGGAGGTGTGCCGCCGGGTCCAGGCCCAGCGCCCCGTCCCGGTCCTCATGCTCACCGCGCGTGACGACGAGACGGACATGCTGGTCGGCCTCGGCGTCGGCGCGGACGACTACATGACCAAGCCGTTCTCCATGCGCGAGCTGGCGGCCCGGGTGCACGTCCTGCTGCGCAGGGTCGAACGGGCCGCGCTCGCCGCGACCACCCCCCGCAGCGGCATCCTGCGCCTGGGCGAACTGGAGATCGACCACGCGCAGCGGCGTGTGCGCGTGCGCAGCGAGGACGTCCACCTGACGCCCACGGAGTTCGACCTGCTGGTCTGCCTGGCCAACACCCCGCGCGCCGTCCTCTCCCGCGAACAGCTGCTCGCCGAGGTGTGGGACTGGGCCGACGCGTCCGGCACCCGGACCGTCGACAGCCACATCAAGGCGCTGCGCCGGAAGATCGGCGCCGAGCGGATCCGGACCGTGCACGGCGTGGGCTACGCCCTAGAGACCCCGGCGCCATGAGGCCGGTCCTGCCATGAGCGGACCTTTCGGAGAGCTGCGGCCGTTCTCCATCAAGACCAAGCTCGGCGCCCTGGTGGTCGTCTCCGTGTTCATCACCACGGGACTGCTCCTGGTCGCGATGAAGACCGAGACCGAGCTGCGCTTCATCACCGTCTTCTCGGTGATCGCCACCCTGCTCATCACGCAGTTCGTGGCACACAGCCTCACCGCGCCGCTCGACGAGATGAACGCGGTGGCCCGCGCCGTCAGCCACGGCGACTACACGCGCCGGGTGCGCGGCGCCGACCGGCGCGACGAGCTGGGCGACGTGGCCTCCACCATCAACGCGATGGCGGACGACCTGGAGGCCCAGGACACCCAGCGCAAGGAACTCGTCGCGAACGTCAGCCACGAGCTGCGCACCCCCATCGCCGCCCTGCGCGCGGTCCTGGAGAACGTCGTCGACGGTGTCTCGGCCGCCGACCCCGAGACGATGCGCACCGCCCTGAAGCAGACCGAGCGCCTGGGCCGGCTCGTCGAGACCCTTTTGGACCTGTCCCGCCTCGACAACGGCGTCGTACCGCTCAGGGCCCGCCGCTTCGAGGTGTGGCCCTATCTGTCGGGCGTGCTGAAGGAGGCCAACATGGTGGCCTCCGCGCGCGCGGGCATCGCCTCCGGCTCCGGCAGCCACACCCGTACGGACGTCCATCTGCACCTCGACGTCTCGCCCCCGGAGCTGACGGCCCACGCGGACGCCGAGCGCCTGCACCAGGTCGTGGCCAACCTCATCGACAACGCGGTCAAGCACAGCCCGCCGCACGGCCGCGTGACGGTACGGGCCCGGCGCGGCCCCTACCCCGAGTCGCTGGACCTGGAGGTGCTCGACGAGGGCCCCGGCATCCCGGAGTCCGAGTGGCACCGCGTCTTCGAGCGCTTCAACCGGGGCAGCCACGCGGGCAGCCCCGCCAAGAACTCCGCCAACGACGGCGGCACGGGCCTCGGCCTCGCCATCGCGCGCTGGGCGGTCGATCTGCACGGCGGCCACATCGGGGTGGCCGAATCCCCTCGCGGCTGCCGGATCCAGGTCACCCTTCCGGGCCTGCCCGAAGCGTGAAGTTGACGTAGGGTTCGAACCGGAAGCGATTCACCGGGCGCTCTTGTGGGCACTCGGGGAGCGCCGCCGCGCGTAGACGTCCCTCCGACGTACCCGCGCGGCCATCTCGCGTTGCGGAACCTCGCTTGTTTCCCGCCATTTACAGCGCCGAAACCCTTGCTCCAGTGTGACTTACGCGACGGATGACGGGCCCGGCCTGCACCTCGCGCCGATGGAGGCGTAGCCTTTATTTCCGCTGTCCATCACCTTGTGAAGCGGAAGAGGGCGGTTACCGCCGTGTCGTCACAGTCCCCCAGTAGCTCGAGCACTTCGACCGACCAAGACGCGCAGGGCAAGGACCCTGCCGCCGCCTTCGGTCCCAATGAGTGGCTCGTAGACGAGATCTATCAGCAGTACCTCCAGGACCCGAATTCGGTCGACCGAGCCTGGTGGGACTTCTTCGCCGACTACAAGCCGGGGGTGAGCGCTTCCGTAGCCGCCGCCCCGGCGCAGCCGGCGGGTGACGCGGCCGCGGGGGCCGCGTCCACCACTGCTCCCGCCGCACCGGCCGCGAAGCCCGCGCCCGCCGCACCGGCTCCCGCGGCGCCCGCGGCTCAGCCCGCGAAGCCCGCCGCCGCTGCCCCCGCGGCCCCTGCCGCCAAGCCCGCCGTCGCGAAGCCCGCCGCCAAGGCGGAGCCCGCGAAGGAGGCCCCGGCAGGACCCGAGTACACGACGCTGCGCGGCCCGGCCGCCGCGGTCGCGAAGAACATGAACGCCTCGATCGAGGTCCCGACGGCCACGTCGGTCCGCGCGGTCCCGGTGAAGCTGCTCTTCGACAACCGCATCGTCATCAACAACCACCTCAAGCGCGCCCGCGGCGGGAAGATCTCCTTCACGCACCTCATCGGGTACGCGATGGTGCAGGCCATCAAGGCCATGCCGTCGATGAACTACTCCTTCGTGGAGAAGGACGGCAAGCCGACCCTGGTCAAGCCGGAGCACATCAACTTCGGCCTCGCCATCGACCTGGTGAAGCCCAACGGCGACCGCCAGCTCGTGGTCGCGGGCATCAAGAAGGCCGAGACCATGAACTTCTTCGAGTTCTGGCAGGCCTACGAGGACATCGTCCGCCGCGCCCGCGACGGCAAGCTCGGCATGGACGACTTCACCGGCGTCACGGTCTCCCTGACCAACCCCGGCGGCCTCGGCACCGTCCACTCGGTCCCGCGTCTGATGCCCGGCCAGTCGGTCATCATGGGCGTCGGCTCGATGGACTACCCCGCGGAGTTCCAGGGCACCTCCCAGGACACCCTGAACAAGCTCGGCATCTCGAAGGTCATGACGCTCACGTCGACCTACGACCACCGGGTCATCCAGGGCGCCGCCTCCGGCGAGTTCCTGCGCATCGTCGCGAACCTCCTCCTCGGCGAGCAGGACTTCTACGACGAGATCTTCGAGGCGCTGCGGATCCCCTACGAGCCGGTCCGCTGGCTCAAGGACATCGACGCCTCGCACGACGACGACGTCACGAAGGCCGCCCGCGTCTTCGAGCTGATCCACTCCTACCGGGTGCGCGGCCACGTCATGGCCGACACGGACCCGCTGGAGTACAAGCAGCGCAAGCACCCCGACCTGGACATCACCGAGCACGGCCTCACCCTGTGGGACCTGGAGCGGGAGTTCGCGGTCGGCGGCTTCGCCGGCAAGTCGATGATGAAGCTGCGCGACGTCCTCGGCGTGCTGCGCGACTCGTACTGCCGCACCACCGGCGTCGAGTTCATGCACATCCAGGACCCGAAGCAGCGCAAGTGGCTCCAGGACCGCATCGAGCGCCAGCACGCCACGAAGCCGGAGCGCGAGGAGCAGCTGCGCATCCTGCGCCGTCTGAACGCCGCGGAGGCGTTCGAGACCTTCCTCCAGACCAAGTACGTCGGTCAGAAGCGCTTCTCGCTGGAGGGCGGCGAGTCCGTCATCCCGCTGCTCGACGCGGTCATCGACTCGGCGGCCGAGTCGCGCCTGGACGAGGTCGTCATCGGCATGGCCCACCGCGGCCGCCTGAACGTCCTGGCGAACATCGTCGGCAAGTCGTACGCCCAGATCTTCCGCGAGTTCGAGGGCAACCTCGACCCGAAGTCGATGCACGGCTCCGGCGACGTGAAGTACCACCTGGGCGCCGAGGGCACCTTCACGGGCCTGGACGGCGAGCAGATCAAGGTCTCCCTGGCCGCCAACCCCTCCCACCTGGAGGCGGTCGACCCGGTCCTGGAAGGCATCGTCCGCGCCAAGCAGGACATCATCAACAAGGGCGGCACGGACTTCACGGTCCTGCCCGTCGCCCTGCACGGTGACGCGGCCTTCGCGGGCCAGGGCGTGGTCGCCGAGACCCTGAACATGTCGCAGCTGCGCGGCTACCGCACGGGCGGCACGGTCCACGTCGTCATCAACAACCAGGTCGGCTTCACCGCCGCCCCGGAGTCGTCCCGCTCGTCGATGTACTCGACGGACGTGGCGCGGATGATCGAGGCGCCGATCTTCCACGTGAACGGCGACGACCCGGAGGCCGTGGTCCGCGTGGCCCGCCTGGCCTTCGAGTTCCGTCAGGCGTTCAACAAGGACGTCGTGATCGACCTCATCTGCTACCGCCGCCGCGGTCACAACGAGTCGGACAACCCGGCGTTCACCCAGCCGCTGATGTACGACCTGATCGACAAGAAGCGCTCGGTGCGCAAGCTCTACACCGAGTCCCTCATCGGTCGCGGCGACATCACCCTGGAAGAGGCCGAGCAGGCGCTCCAGGACTACCAGGGCCAGCTGGAGAAGGTCTTCACCGAGGTCCGCGAGGCCACCTCGCAGTCCGCGCCGGTGGAGGTCCCCGGCCCCGAGGCCGAGTTCCCTGTCGCGGTGAACACGGCGATCTCCCAGGAGGTCGTCAAGCGCATCGCCGAGTCCCAGGTCAACATCCCCGACCGCGTCACCGTGCACCCGCGCCTGCTGCCGCAGCTCCAGCGCCGCGCGGCCATGGTCGAGGACGGCACGATCGACTGGGGCATGGGCGAGACCCTCGCCATCGGCTCGCTGCTCATGGAGGGCACCCCGGTGCGCCTCGCGGGCCAGGACTCGCGCCGCGGCACGTTCGGCCAGCGCCACGCGGTCCTCATCGACCGCGAGACGGGCGACGACTACACCCCGCTGCTGTACCTCTCCGAGGAGCAGGCGCGCTTCAACGCCTACGACTCGCTCCTGTCCGAGTACGCGGCGATGGGCTTCGAGTACGGCTACTCCCTGGCCCGTCCCGAGTCCCTCGTGATGTGGGAGGCCCAGTTCGGTGACTTCGTCAACGGCGCGCAGACCGTCGTCGACGAGTTCATCTCCTCGGCCGAGCAGAAGTGGGGCCAGACGTCCGGCGTCACCCTGCTCCTCCCGCACGGCTACGAGGGCCAGGGCCCGGACCACTCGTCCGCCCGCCCGGAGCGCTTCCTCCAGCTGTGCGCGCAGAACAACATGACGGTCGCGATGCCGACCCTCCCGTCGAACTACTTCCACCTCCTGCGGTGGCAGGTGCACAACCCGCACCACAAGCCGCTGGTGGTCTTCACCCCGAAGTGGATGCTGCGCCTGAAGGCCGCCGCGTCCAAGACGGAGGAGTTCACCTCGGGCAGCTTCCGCCCGGTCATCGGCGACGCGTCCGTGGACCCGAAGGCGGTCCGCAAGGTCGTCTTCTGCGCGGGCAAGCTCTACTACGAGCTGGAGGCCGAGCGGCAGAAGCGCGGTGTCACGGACACGGCGATCATCCGCATCGAGCGTCTGTACCCGCTGCCGGGCGCGGAGCTCCAGGAGGAGATCTCCAAGTACCCGAACGCCGAGAAATACCTGTGGGCGCAGGAGGAGCCGGCGAACCAGGGCGCGTGGCCCTTCATCGCCCTCAACCTCATCGACCACCTGGACCTGGCGGTCGGCGCCGACATCCCGCACGGCGAGCGTCTGCGCCGCATCTCGCGGCCGCACGGCTCGTCCCCGGCGGTCGGCTCGAAGAAGCGCCACGAGCAGGAGCAGGCGCAGCTCCTGAGCGAGGTCTTCGAGGCCTAGGCCTCGACGGTCGCGCGTCCGGTGGGCCCGGCCCCGAGTTCTTTCCGACTCGGGGCCGGGCCCACCGGCGTATGCGGGGGCCCGAGCCGCCTACCATGAGGCGGAAGAGACCGTACGCATCAGGAGCTTGAGTTGTACTTCACCGACCGTGGCATCGAGGAGCTGGAGAAGCGGCGCGGCGAGGAGGAGGTCACCTTCGAGTGGCTCGCCGAGCAGCTCCGCGCCTTCGTGGACCTCAACCCCGACTTCGAGGTGCCGGTCGAGCGCCTGGCGACGTGGCTGGCCAGGCTGGACGACGAGGACGACGAGGAGTAGCGGCCTCGCGGTCGCTAGTAGCGGCCTCGCGTTCGCTCAGGGCGTGTCAGCGGCTCAGGGCGTGCCCGCGAAGCAATCTCAGGGCGTGCCCGCGAAGTCCCGCGCCCGCATCCGGTCGTACGTGAGTCCGAGCGCCCCCTGCGCCATCAGCACCGCGGCCGCCACGGCCCAGCCGCCGCTGCGCCGCCGTACCGCCCATGCCGCGAGCGGCAGCCCGGCCGCCACCTGGGCCGCGGCCAGGGCCCGCGCCTTGGGGCCGCGCACCCAGGGGCCGAGCGGCCCGCTCTCGACCACGTCGAACTCCGCCCGCACCGCGTCACGCCACCCCGCCCACTCGACCTTGCGCAGATCCCGCTGGACCCGCGCCGCCTCGCGCAGCCGGTCGGCCGGTTCGCCGGGGCCGAGGCCGGCCGGGAGGGCGAGGCCCGTGCGGGTGAGGACGGCGAGGAGGCCGAGCATCCTGGCGCGCGCGTCGGCCTCCGTGTCGGGCCGGGTCAGCGCCTCCAGGGACTGCATGTCCAGGACGGGATCGAGGCCCAGCCGGGCGGCGAACGTCCGCATGGCCTCGTCCTCCCCGACCGGCATGCCGTTCGCCAGCCACTCGTAGCCGACGGTGCGCCGGAACCCGGCGGCGAGGGTGTAGCCGCAGCGGTCGGTGTCCCACCACAGGGCCAGTACGGGCCTGCCGGAGCCCACGGCGAGGGCGGTGGCCCACCCGGTGAGCACCCGGTCGACCGGTTCCTCGCCGTGCAGCCAGGGCTTGCCCTCGGGCACCAGTACGCTCCAGCCGCCGCCGGCCGGTACCAGGAGCATCCGCTCGCGGAGCAGGTGGGCGACGGGCTCCGTGGCCTCGGGGTCGGCCCGGCAGAGCAGCAGTGCGCCGACGCCCAGGGCGCGCGCGGAAGCTTCTGACGACATGGCCCCACGCTAGGACAGATCGTGGTTGTCGGCGCAGTCTTGACTTTCGGAATCCGCGATATATCGTGATTGATGGAGACGCGATATGGCGCGTCATATTGGGCCGGTCCAGGTCCGGGGTGTGCGCCGAGGTCCACCAAGGAGGTCGTCCATGTCAGAGTGGTCCGTCGCCGAGCCCCGGAAGCTCGCGTTCGACGCCCCGGTGGCGACCCTCCGGGTCCGCGTAACCAACGGAACGGTGAACGTGGTGGGCACGGAAGAAGGCTCCGCCGCCCGCCTGGAGGTCACCGAGATCGAAGGCCCTCCCCTGACCGTCACCCACGAGGACGGCGTCCTGTCCGTCGCCTACGCCGACCTGTCCTGGAAGAACTTCCTCACGTGGTTCGACCCCGGGCACTGGCACCGCAGCGCGGTCGTCTCGCTGGCCGTACCGGCGGGCACACGCGTGGAAGTCGGCGTGGTCGGCGCGGCCGCCATGATCTCCGGGATCGAGGGGCCCGTGGAGGTGAAGGGCGTCACCGGCGACACCACCCTGGTCGGCCTGTCGGGCCCGGTCCGCGCCGACACGGTCTCCGGGAGCGTGGAGGCCCAGGGTGTCACCGGCGACCTGGGGTTCAGCTCCGCGGCAGGCGACCTGACCGTGGTCGAGGCCGCGGGCTCCGCCGTCCGGGCGGATTCGGTGAGCGGCTCGATGATCGTGGATCTCGACCCGGCGGGCGGCCCGACGGACATCGCCCTGACGAGCGTCTCGGGCGAGATCGCGATACGGCTTCCGCATCCGGCGGACGCGGAGGTCGAGGTGGACACCACGAGCGGATCCGTGTCGAACGCCTTCGAGGACCTCAGGGTCAGCGGCCAGTGGGGCGCCAAGCGGCTCACGGGCCGACTCGGCTCGGGCGCGGGAAGGCTCAGGGCGACGACGGTCTCCGGATCGATCGCGCTGCTGCGCAGGCCACCGGCGGAGGAGGATCCGTACGACGATGTCCCCCTGGACGTCGCCCAGGCGGACGCCACCGCGCCGAGCGCCGACGACCGAACCGACACCACACCCAACGGCCCGACCGACGACGGCCCGACCGACAAGAAGGTGCTCTGAAATGCCCCCCGTGTTCGCCCACGGCCGTCTGCGCCTGTACCTGCTCAAGCTGCTGGACGAGGCCCCGCGCCACGGCTATGAGGTGATCCGCCTCCTCGAAGAGCGCTTCCAGGGCCTGTACGCGCCCTCGGCGGGCACGGTCTATCCCCGCCTCGCCAAGCTGGAGGCCGAGGGCCTGGTCACGCACACCACCGAGGGCGGCCGGAAGGTCTACGCCATCACGGAGGCGGGCCGCGCCGAGCTGGCCGGGCGCGGCGGTGAGCTGGCCGACCTGGAGCTGGAGATCCGCGAGTCCGTCGCCGAGCTGGCGGCCGAGATCCGCGACGGCGTCCAGGGAGCGGCGGGCGACCTGCGCCGCGAGATGAGGGCGGCCGCCGATGAGGCGCGCGCCTCGGGAGGCGCGGACACCGGCAGGACCTCCGCCGACCCGTCCGACGCCTTCGAGGGCGCGTGGGGCGACAAGGACGGCTGGCGCAAGGCGAAGGAGGAGTTCAACCGCGCCAAGCAGGAGTGGAAGGAGCAGGCGCGCCGCGCGAAGGACGAGAGCCGCCGGGCCCGCGAGGAGGCCCAGCGGGCGCGCCGCCAGGCCAAGGACGCCCAGGAGAAGGCGCGGATCCAGACCCACGAAGAGGCCCAGCGCATCGCCCGGCTCCTCCGGGAACAGGTCCAGGACCACTTCACGCAGGGCGACTGGCCGGCGGGCGTCCGGGAAAGCCTGACGGAGCTGGCCAAGGGGTTGGGCGCGTACGGCATGGACTTCGGCAAGCACTTCACCGACGCACCTCAGAAGGACCCCGCGCCGACCGGCGGACCGGAGCCGACCCCTGCCCCCGATGACCTGAACGTGAAGTACGTCCCCGAGTGGGCCCACGAGGAGCCGAGCGGCGATCCGGCCCGCGACCTGGACCGCCTGCTCGACCGCTTCAGGGACGACATCCGCGACGCGGCCCGCGACCACGGCGTAACGGAAACGCAACTCCGCGAGGCCCGAAGCCACTTGTCAACAGCGGCGGCCCGCATCGGGGCGACCCTGCACCCGAGGAAGCCCTGACGGGGGTCTCAGCGCCGCACCCCCAAGCCGGGGGCTCGGCCAGGCCCGCGCCCGCTTGCCGTCAGGGCACCCTGCACCGGGACGCCCCCTACGCCCGACCGTGGATGACTGACCACCAGCGCCCCGAGCCGAGGGCCAGCCGACCCCGCGCCCACGTGCCCGTCAGCGCGCCCCACACCGGGACGCCCCCCACACCCGCCCGAGGCCGACTAACGACAAGCGCGGGGGCGCCTCAGCACCGCACCCCCAAGCCGAGGACCAGCCGACCCCGCCCGCGGCGTCGGCCTCGGCCTCAGCCCGCGGCCGCCGCCGAGCCCGCGCCGAGGGCTCGGTCCACCGACGTGTGCGTCACCCCGTGATCCGCGAGGACCTCGGCGACGAAGCCGGGGCGGACCGTCAGGGCGAGCAGGATGTGCTCGTCGCCGATGCGGCGGTCGCGGCGGGCGGTGGCGACGCGCAGGGACTTCACCAGGACGTCCTTGCCCTCGCGGGAGAAGGGCACCCGGCCGAGCCGGCCCCGCCCCGCCTTGCCGGCCCCCGGCTTCCCGCCGTCCGCCAACGCGCCCTCGCCATGGGCCTCCTCGACCCGGGAGACGATCGCGGCGACGTCGATGCCGAGCCCGGCCAGCGCGTCCGTGTCGGCCTGCGAGAGGCCGCCGCGCCGTCGCGCCCCGCTCAGCGCCTCCTCGATCGCGGCACGGCGGCCCGCGACCCCGAGCGCCGCGAGAGCGAACGACCCCCGGCTCGCCTCCCGGTCGAGCAGCGCGAGCAACAGGTGCCCGTCGTCGACCGAGTCCGCGCCCCCTCGCTCCGCGTGCTCGACCGCGCCGAGCACCACGGCCCGGGCATCCTTGGTGAACCGCTCGAACATCACTGCCTCCCGTACTTCTTGTGCACGGCCTGCCTGCTCACTCCGAGTTCCGCGGCGATCTCCTGCCACGACCAGCCCTGCCGGCGCGCGCTGCGCACCTGCACGGCCTCGAGCCGCTCCACCAGCTTCCGCAGCGCGGCGACGGCACGCAGCCCGACCCGGGGATCCTGATCACCCGCCCGCTCGGCGAGATCCGTAGCTTCGGTCATACACGTCAACCTACGTTGACAAGAGGCAGCCGTCAACCACAGTTGACAGATGCGCGGCTCAGACCTCCAGCACGATCTTGCCGAACTGCTCCCCGGACTCCAGCCGTTCGAAGCCCTCCCGCGCCCGGTCGAGCGGCAGTACCTCGTCGATGACGGGGCGCACGCCCGTGGCGGCGCAGAAGGAGAGCAGGTCCTCCAGCTCGTCCTTGGTGCCCATGGTCGAGCCGACGACCTTCAGCTCCAGGAAGAAGATCCGGGTGAGTTCGGCGTGCGCGGGGCGATCGCCACTGGTCGCCCCGGAGATGACCAACGTGCCACCCGGCTTCAGCGACTTCACCGAGTGCGACCAGGTCGCCGCACCCACCGTCTCGATGACGGCGTCGACCCGCTGCGGCAGCCGCGCGCCCGACTCGACCGCCTCCACCGCCCCCAGCTCCAGCGCCCGCTTGCGCTTGGCCTCGTCCCGGCTGGTGGCGAAGACCCGCAGGCCCGCCGCCTTGCCGAGCATGATCGCGGCCGTGGCGACGCCGCCGCCGGCGCCCTGCACGAGGACGGAATCCCCGGGCCGCACACCGGCGTTGGTGAAGAGCATGCGGTACGCGGTCAGCCACGCGGTCGGCAGACAGGCCGCCTCGGCGAAGGACAGCTCCTTCGGCTTGGGCAGCACGTTCCAGGTGGGGACGGCGACCTGCTCGGCGAAGGCGCCCTGATACTTCTCGGTGAGGATGGAGCGGCCCTCGCGGGGCCCGACGCCGTGCCCCGACTGTCCGATGACGGAGTGGAGTACGACCTCGTTCCCGTCCTCGTCGGTCCCGGCGGCGTCACAGCCGAGGATCATCGGCAGCTTGTCCTCGGCCAGACCGACCCCGCGCAGCGACCACAGGTCGTGATGGTTCAGGGAAGCGGCCTTGACATTCACGGTCGACCAGCCGGGGCGCGCCTCGGGGGCCGGGCGCTCCCCCAACTCAAGGCCGCTGAGCGGCTGGTCACGGTCGATACGAGCGGCGTAAGCAGCGAACATGACGCCGACGATAGGCAGGCGGAGCGGCCGACGGAACCACGTACGACTGTGACACGCGTCCCGCGGCCGCCGTCGGCGAGCCGCCCGGCCGGCGGCACTCCATGACAAACGCCCACCTGCCGTCCGAACGGAGACATCCGAACGGAGACAGATGGGCGATCGAGGCAAGGCCCCGCCGCGACGGGCGGGGCCACGACATCAGCCGCGGGGCCACGGCGTCAGCCGCGGGCGACGCCCTCCGCCCGCGCGGCGGCGGCGACCGCGGCGGTCACGGCCGGGGCGACGCGCTCGTCGAACGGCGAGGGGATCACGTAATCGGCGGACAGCTCGTCCCCGACGACGTCCGCGAGGGCGTCGGCGGCGGCGATCTTCATGCCCTCGGTGATCCGCGAGGCCCGCACCTGAAGCGCTCCCGCGAAGATGCCGGGGAAGGCCAGCACGTTGTTGATCTGGTTCGGGTAGTCCGAACGCCCGGTCGCCACCACGGCCGCGTACTTGTGCGCGACGTCCGGGTGGACCTCCGGGTTCGGGTTGGCCATGGCGAACACGAAGGAGTTGGGCGCCATGGAGGCGACGGCCGGCTCCGGCACGGTCCCGCCCGAGACGCCGATGAAGACGTCGGCACCGGCGAGCGCGGACTCCAGGGACCCGCTCAGCCCCGCCTTGTTGGTGAGTTCGGCCAGCTCCCGCTTGACCGGCGTCAGGTCGTCCCGGTCCCGGCTCACGACGCCCTTGCGGTCCGCGACCGCCACGTCCCCGAGCCCCGCCTCCAGCAGGAATTTGGCGATGGCGACACCGGCGGCACCGGCACCGGAGATGACGGCACGCAGCTCACCGAGGGTGCGCCCGGTCAGCTTCGCCGCGTTCCGCAGCGCCGCCAGCGTCACGACGGCCGTGCCGTGCTGGTCGTCGTGGAAGACCGGAATGTCGAGCCGCTCCTGGAGCTTGCGCTCGATCTCGAAGCACCGGGGCGCCGAGATGTCCTCCAGGTTGACGCCGCCGAAGGACGGGGCGAGCCGCACCACGGTCTCGACGATCTCGTCGGCATCGGTCGTCGCGAGCGCGATCGGCACCGCGTCCACGCCGCCGAACTGCTTGAAGAGAATGGCCTTGCCCTCCATGACGGGGAGCGAGGCCTCGGCGCCGATGTCTCCGAGACCGAGCACGGCGGTGCCGTCGGTCACGACGGCGACGACGTTCGACTTCCACGTGTAGTCATGGACGAGTTCCGGACGCTCGGCGATCGCGCTGCACACTTTCGCGACGCCGGGCGTGTATGCGAGGGACAGGTCGTCCTTGTCGCGGATCGGCACGGTGGCCTGCACGGCCATCTTGCCGCCACGGTGCAGCGCGAAGGCCGGATCGAAGGGCTCGGCTGCACCCGCAGGGCCCTCGTGATCCGTACTGCTGTCGCTGCGAGGATTGACGATCTCCGCTGCCACTTGTCTGACCCCTTAAGTCTTAATCATTCGTTGAGGGTGTCCACTCCCGGTTGAGAAGTGGGCGGGCACCGCGTCCGTTCCCCGTCTGTCGACGGAGGGAGGTACGGACACGCGGGCGCGCCGCACACGCGCCCTGAGCCCCGGATGAGGGGTGTAGCCAACCTTTGTACCCGACAGGGAGGGGGCCGGGCGAGTGACATTGGTTGCAGCGCACACCTGGACCGCCCCCGGGAGTCCACATAGCGAGATTCGCGGTATATCGGATGGTTAACGGCGGTTTGCTCCCGGACCCATGCATCCGGGCCGCGTCCGGGCCCTACCGGGCCGTAGGCATTCCCAGATCGCCCGTTATCCGATTTTGACATCTCCAGCACCCAGAATCGGACGGTCCGAATGGCAAGATGCCGTCATCACACGAGGTCGCGACACCCGAAGGTGTGTGCCCGACCCATCGGCAACTCCCTCATCCGCCGGAGGACCCACCATGACCGCACGCCCCCTTTGCCGTACGACCGCAGCCAAGTCCGCGAAGTCCCGGATTGCCGCGGTCGGCGCGGTCGCGGTCGCCGGTGCGCTGCTGCTGTCCGGCTGTGGCGACCAGACCAACGACAAGGAGAGCAACGCGGTCGTCGACGCGCCGCTCGCCGACAAGCTGCCCAAGGACATCCGCGCCAAGGGCGTCATCAAGGTCGGTTCGGACATCGCCTACCCGCCGGTGGAGTTCAAGGACAAGTCCGGCAACACCGTGGGTATCGACCCGGACCTGGGCGAGGCCATGGGCAAGCAGCTCGGCGTGCGGTTCGAGTTCGAGAACGGCACCTTCGACACCCTCCTCGGCGGTCTGCGCTCCAAGCGCTACCAGATCGCGATGTCGGCCATGACCGACACCAAGAACCGCCAGGAGGGCATCGACGAGGAGACCGGCAAGAAGGTCGGCGACGGCGTCGACTTCGTCGACTACTTCACGGCGGGTGTCTCCATCTACACCAAGAAGGGCGACGACCAGGGCATCAAGACCTGGTCGGACCTCTGCGGCAAGAAGATCGTCGTCCAGCGCGGCACCGTCTCGCACGACCTGGCCAAGGCCGAGTCCAAGAAGTGCAAGGGCGGCAAGAAGATCGCGATCGAGCAGTTCGACAACGACCAGCAGGCCCAGACCCGACTGCGCTCCGGCGGCGCCGACGCGGGTTCGTCCGACTTCCCCGTGGCCGCGTACGCGGTGAAGACGTCGGGCGGCGGCAAGGACTTCCAGCTGGTCGGCGAGCAGGTCGAGGCGGCGCCGTACGGCATCGCCGTCTCCAAGAAGAACCCCGAGCTGCGCGACGCGATCAAGGCCGCGCTCGACGCGATCATCGCCAACGGCGACTACGAAAAGATCATCAAGAAGTGGGGCGTCGAGGACGGCGCGGTCAAGGAAGCCAAGATCAACGGCGGCAAGTGACCGCGTCCCTCTCCCCGAGTCGCTGAAAGGCCACGCACGTGACCACCGACATCTCCAAGAAGGGCCCCGAGGACGACGTCCCGAAGGCGCGGCAGGCGGAGGCCATCAAGGCCATCCCCGTGCGGCACTTCGGCCGGTACGTCGCGGCGGTCCTGGCGATCGGCGTCCTCGCCGCGATCGTCTACGCCTTCTCGCAGGGTGACATCAACTGGGGCGCGATCCCCGACAACTTCTTCGACGAGCGCATCCTCAAGGGTGTCCGCGAGACGCTGATCCTCACCTTCCTCTCGATGCTCATCGGCGTCGTCGGCGGTGTGATCCTCTCCGTGATGCGCCTGTCGAAGAACCCGGTGACCTCATCGATCGCCTGGTTCTACATCTGGTTCTTCCGCGGTACGCCGGTCCTGGTCCAGCTCTTCGTCTGGTTCAACCTCGGCTTCGTCTTCGACTACATCAACCTCGGTCCGGTCTACAAGGACGAGTGGTCGGACTTCATGACGCCGTTCCTGACGGCGCTGCTCGGCCTCGGCCTCAACGAAGCCGCGTACATGGCGGAGATCTGCCGCGCCGGTCTGCTCTCGGTCGACGAGGGCCAGACCGAGGCCTCGCACGCGCTCGGCATGAGCCACAACAAGACGCTGCGCCGCGTGGTGCTGCCGCAGGCGATGCGCGTGGTCGTGCCGCCGACGGGCAACGAGTTCATCAACATGCTGAAGACGACGTCGCTGGTCGCCGCCGTCCAGTACTACGAACTCCTCAAGTACGCCCAGGACATCGGCACCTCGTCCGGCGCCACGGTGGAGACGCTGCTGCTCGCCGCCTGCTGGTACCTGATCATGACGTCGATCCTCAGCGTCGGACAGTTCTACCTGGAGCGTTACTACGCGCGCGGTTCGTCGCGCTCGCTGCCCGCCACGCCGTGGCAGAAGATCAAGGCCAACATGCTGTCCCTCAACAGCCCGCGGGGAGGCACCGCATGACCGCCATGGTGAAGTCCGAAGGCGTCCACAAGTCCTTCGGCAACGTCGAGGTCCTCAAGGGCATCGACCTGGAGGTCAAGTCGGGTGAGGTCTTCTGCCTGATCGGCCCGTCCGGTTCCGGCAAGTCGACGTTCCTGCGCTGCATCAACCACCTGGAGAAGATCAACGCCGGTCGGCTGTACGTCGACGGTGAGCTGGTCGGCTACCGGCAGAAGGGGGACAAGCTGTACGAGCTGAAGGACAGCGAGGTCGCCCTGAAGCGCCGGGACATCGGCATGGTCTTCCAGCGCTTCAACCTCTTCCCGCACATGACGGCGCTGGAGAACATCATGGAGGCGCCGGTCCAGGTCAAGGGCGTCGCCAAGAGCCAGGCACGGGAGCGGGCCGGCCAGCTGCTCGAACGGGTGGGCCTCGCCGACAAGGCGGGCAACTACCCCTCGCAGCTCTCCGGCGGCCAGCAGCAGCGGGTGGCGATCGCCCGGGCGCTGGCGATGGACCCGAAGCTGATGCTGTTCGACGAGCCGACGTCGGCGCTCGACCCCGAGCTGGTCGGCGACGTCCTCGACGTGATGCGCGACCTCGCGGAGTCCGGCATGACGATGATCGTCGTCACGCACGAGATGGGCTTCGCACGGGAGGTCGGCGACAACCTCGTCTTCATGGACGGCGGAGTGGTGGTCGAATCGGGCCACCCCCGAGACGTCCTGACCAACCCCCGACAGGAACGCACACAGTCGTTCCTGTCGAAGGTGCTCTGACCAGAGCCCCGTAAGGGGCGCGGGGAACTGCGCGAGCAACCACGACGGACCCGCACCTGAGAACGCACGGGAGGGGCGGTACGGATCAGTGATCCGTACCGCCCCTCGTTTAATGGGGGCCTACTTCAGACCCACGACGACCGAGTCGGACGGCGAGGCCCACACGGCCCGCGCCTCGGCGAAGCCGGCCTCCCGCAGCGTCCGCGCGTGCCACTCGGCCGAAGGCATGTCACCGTCCGCATGATCGCCGTAGATCTCGAACCGCTTGGCGGTGGGGGCGGCGAGGACCGGGTCCTGCGCGGCCAGCTGCCACCACTCCTTCCAGTCCAGCACGCCCTCGGCCTTGGCGCGGTCCATCTGCCGATGGCGGAAGGCACTCTCGGCGGCGTTGAGCCGCGGGGTCGCCGGGTCGGGCATGTGGTCGGCGTTCATGAAGACGCCACCGTCGCGCACGAGCCCGGCGACCTGGCCGTAAAGGACAGCGAGCGGCTCGCTGTAGAGCCAGTGCAACGCCGTCGCGGTGAGCACGGCGTCGTACGAGTCGTGCGGCAGCGCGGCGGCCCAGCCGGGGTCCGTCAGGTCGGCGGTGACGAAGGTGACGCGGTCGTCCCCGGCGAAGGTGCCCTCGGCGATGGTGAGCAGCGCGGGGTCGAGATCGACGCCGACACTGGTGGCCTCCGGGAACCTCTTGAGCAGCCGGTCCGTAATACTTCCCGTACCGCAGGCCAGATCGAGCACGCGCGGCGCGGGGCCGACCACGGCCTCGACCATGTCGAGCATGATCCGGAACCGCTCCTCGCGGTCCGGCAGGTACCACTGCTGCTGCCGGTCCCAACTGTCCTGCCAGGCACGCCAGTCGGTGCCGAGCCCGGACCCGGTCTCGGCACCGGTCCCCGTTTCCGTCATCAGAACCCCTCCAGTCCGTAATACCCTGGTACCGCAATCGGCTATTACTTGCCGACGTGCCGACCATAGCCCGCCCCCGTAAGGACTACAAGTGGAACTGGCCTATTACTCGGACTACGCCGTACGTCTGGTCAACAGCGAGGAGCCGGGCCGCAACAAGGACGCGCTGACCTCGGTCGAGGCGATCCGCGAGCTGTTCGGGACGAGCACGCAGATGGCCCGCCGCGCGACGGACTCCGACGTCACGCGCTTCCGGTCCGTACGCGGCAGGCTCCGCGCGGTCTTCGAGGCGGCGGACGGCGGCGACGAGACGCTCGCGGTCGACCTGCTGAACTCCCTGCTCCTGGAGTTCCCCGTGAGCCCGCAGATCTCGGGCCACGACCACCGGGACGACGACGGCCGCCCGCTGTGGCACATGCACCTGGCGGACCACCCCTCGAACGCCACCGCCGGGTACGCGGCGATCGCCGCGATGGGCCTCGCCTTCCACCTCACCGAGCACGGCGTGGACCGCCTCGGCCTGTGCGAGGCGGCGCCGTGCCGCAACGCCTACCTCGATACGTCGACCAACCGCTCCCGGCGCTACTGCTCGGACCGCTGCGCGACCCGCGCCAACGTGGCCGCCTACCGCGCCCGCAAGCGCCTGGAGACCGAGCGCTCCGCGAGCACCGGCCGCACGGCGGACACCGCCCAGCGCAGCACGGCGAGCGGCGAGCGACGCCCGGACGCGGGCGGCCGGTAACGCAACCGCACCCTCCCGAGGACGAGGTCCTCGGGGACGACCCCGTAGTCCGTGCTGTCCCCGCCCGCGAACGCGTTGTCGCCCAGCACCCACCAGCCGCCCGCGCGGCGCTCCTTGGCGCGCTTGACGACCAGCAGGTCCTGCTGGAACGGATGGCGCAGGACCACCACGTCACCCGGGCGGACGCGCGCGCCCCAGCGCACGAGCAGCCGGTCCCCGTGGTACAGCGTGGGCACCATCGAAGGACCCGTCACCTCGGCCGCGCCCCACGGCAGGGCGGCCCTTCCCCGCTCGCTCTCCTGCGACAGCTCCGGCATCCCCGGCACCTCCCCGGTCCTATCCTCCACCGGTCCCAGTCTGACCCTGGACTTTTGTCCTAAGCCCATGGGGGCACTCGCGAAAACCGGTCTCTCACGGAGTAATGTCCCACCTGAGAAGACGATCACGAGGAAGGACAGCTACATGCTTTCCCGCCTGTTCGCCCCCAAGGTGAAGGTCAGCGCCCACTGCGACCTCCCCTGCGGCGTGTACGACCCGGCCCAGGCCCGCATCGAGGCGGAGTCCGTCAAGGCCGTGCAGGAGAAGATGGCCGCCAACGACGACGCGCACTTCCAGGCGCGCGCCACGGTCATCAAGGAGCAGCGCGCCGAGCTCGCCAAGCACCACGTGTCGGTGCTCTGGAGCGACTACTTCAAGCCCCCGCACTTCGAGAAGTACCCGGAGCTGCACCAGTTGGTCAACGACGCCCTCAAGGCCCTCTCGGCCGCCAAGGCCTCGACGGACCCGGCCACGGGCCAGAAGGCGCTGGACTACATCGCCCAGATCGACAAGATCTTCTGGGAGACCAAGAAGGCCTGACCCGCGCAGGCATCCCGTCGGGGCCCGTCCAGCACTTGGGCGGGCCCCTTCGGCGTTTTCCCGCCCACCCGGCTAGCGCGTCCCGCCCGGCTAGCGCGTCCCGCGGGGTCGGGCCAGGCCCAGGTCGTACGCGAGGATCGTGGCCTGGACGCGGTCGCGCAGGCCCAGTTTGCCGAGCACCGCGTTGACGTGGGACTTCACCGTGCCGGTCGTCACGCCCAGGGTGTCGGCGATCTCCGCGTTCGTGTGGCCCGCCGCCACCAGGGTCAGGACCTCGCGCTCGCGGGGCGTCAGGGGGTCCAGGAGCGCGGGGTCCGGGGCGGGGGCCGTGTCGGCGAAGGCGTCGATCAGGCGGCGGGTGACGGTGGGGGCGAGCATGGCCTCGCCCGAGGCCACCACGCGGATGCCGGCGAGGAGTTCCTCGGGCGTCGCGTCCTTGAGCAGGAACCCGGAGGCCCCGGCGCGCAGGGCGTCATGGACGTACGCGTCCTGGTCGAAGGTGGTCAGGACCAGGACGCGCGGCGCCTGCGCCTGGGGGCCGGCGGTGAGCAGGCGGGTCGCGGTGAGGCCGTCCATGCCCGGCATCCGGATGTCCATCAGGACGACGTCCGGGGAGAGTTCGCGGGCCAGCTGGACGGCCCGCGCGCCGTCCCCCGCCTCCGCGACCACATGGAGGTCGGGCTCCGCGTCGACGATCGCCGCGAATCCGGCGCGGACCACGGCCTGGTCGTCGACGACCATCACTCGGACGGTTCCAGCGCCGGGTGCCGCGTCGGTGCCGGTGCCGGTGCCGGTCTCCCCGTGCGCGGCGGCGGTGCTCCGAGCGTTGTCGGTGCTGATACGGATCCCTCCTTCGGGCTCTCTGACGTCGGACTCCGGGGCGTGGCGGGGGCCTCGGGCGTGGCGGGGGTGTGGGGCCGCGAGCGCTTCGGTCGTGGCTCGCGTACGTTACCCGGCCCCGGGTCCGTCACCTCCCGCAGCGCCGCCAGCAGGTCCCGCATGGACGACAGGCCCGCCCGCGCCTGTTCCGCCACGCCCCCGAGGTCGCCCGCCTCGGCCCTGGCGACCACCTCGCCCGCGTGCCGCAGGACCTCGCCGCGCAGTTCCTCGGCGATGCGGCGGCGCTCCTCGTACGCCTCGGTGACCGCCGCGCGGACCGTCTCCGCGAGGGTGTGGTCCTCGCGGGCCCTGATCCGTTCGTGCCGTGCGCCTGCCCCCCAGGGCACCGCCAAGGGGACCAGGAGCACCGCTCCGAACACGCAGGCCAAGAAGGCGATGAGGGCGACGCCGCCGTCCTTCTCGACGTCCGCGATGCCGTTGACCGCCGCCAGCGCGATCGAGGACAGGGAGAGTCCGGCCGCCGCCGCCACCGGGGCGGGCCAGGTGACGCCCGCCCGGCCCGCGTACGCGCCCACCGCGTACACGGCCACGCACTCCGCGCCGACCCCGGCCACCGCCAGACACACCGCCGCCGCGGACGAGAGCACCCCGAAGGCGAGCCCGAGCGGCACCAGCCAGGCCGTGGCGAGCACCGCCGCCAGGACCGCCCACGGCGCCCGGCGCCGCCACAGCAGCGGCAGCGCGTGCGCGAGGGCGGGCCCGCAGGCCAGGGCGGTCTCGCCGGGGCTGTCCGCGAGGACCGCGAAGAGCGGGAGCGCGGCCACCGAGAGCACGGTCGCCCCGTCGGCGGGGTCCAGGCCGCGCAGGGTCCGGTGGCGTGCGGCGCGGTGGCGCAGCGTGGCCGTGGTGCGCGGCAGCCGCGCCCGTACCGCCCAGCCGGGGCCGTCCTTGCGCGGCCCCGCCGCCAGGGTG
Organism: Streptomyces sp. NRRL S-920; assembly: GCF_000717945.1. Taxonomy (NCBI): domain Bacteria; kingdom Bacillati; phylum Actinomycetota; class Actinomycetes; order Kitasatosporales; family Streptomycetaceae; genus Streptomyces; species Streptomyces sp. NRRL S-920. The sequence goes on along the minus strand of NZ_JODF01000050.1, from coordinate 9,057 downwards.
CCGTCGAGCGCGGCGGCGCGCTCCCGCATGCCCGCGGTGCCCCGCCCCGAACCGAGCCGCTGCCGGGCCCCGGAGGTGTCCGCGTCGAGCGGCGCCTCCGCCGCACCGTCGTCCTCGACCACCAGTTCCACCGCGCCGTCGCGTTCGCAGGCGCGGATCCGTACGCGTACGGTCGCCCCGGGGGCGTAGCGCAGCGCGTTGGTGAGGGCTTCGCGGACGATGCCGAACGCCGCGTCGGCGGCCGGGCCCGTCAAGGCCGTGAGGTCCGGCGTCACGGCCACGGCCGGGCGCAGGCCGAGGCGCGCGAAACCGGCGGCCAGTTCGCCCACCCGCTCCTCGATGCCGCTCTCCTCGTCCGCCTCCGAGGTCCGCATCATCACGACCAGACGATGCAGCGCCGCCAGGGTCTCGCGGCCGCTGTGCGCCGCGAACTCAAGTGCCTGCGGTGTCAGTTCCGGCTTGCGGTCGCCGAGCCGCAGCGCGGTGTCCGCGGTGACGACGACGGAGGTGAGGTGGTGGGCGCTGACGTCGTGGAGTTCGCGGGCGAGGCGTTGGCGCTCGGTGGTCGCGGCGCGGCCCCGCTCGGCCTCCGCACGCGCCAGGTCCCGCGCGGCGGCCCGGCGTCCGGCGAGCCAGCGACGGCGGCCCCGGCCGAGGCCCGCGACGGACAGGTAGAGCGCGCAGTTCACCAGGATCTCAGCGCCGATCTCGGTCACGGAGTCCAACTGCACCACCGCGCGAACCGCCGACGAGACGGTCAGCGCGACCCCCACCAGGGTGGCTGTCCGCACCGGGGAGCGCACCACGACCGAGTACAGGGCCACCAGCACGCTCAGCCCGTGCAGCAGCGTCGCGTCCCCGGGGAGGAGCAGCCCGCAGACCAGGGCGGCCTCCACGGTGAGCGCCGCCGCGGCCGGCCGGTGGCGGCGCAGGCCGAGCGCCGCGGTGATCACGACCGCGGTGATCAGTGCTGCCCCCAGCTGGGCGGCGCCGACCGGATCACCGTCCAGCAGCGCGCGGCCGGGCCAGTAGGCCAGCTGCTGGACCGCCAGCAGTACAGGCAGCAGCCAGTTGCGTATCCCCTCCATAGAGGCCCGATGATACGGAGGGGGCATCGTCGGCCGAGGCGCCGATGGCCAAGGCACCGTCGAACCAGGGCGCCCGGCTCTATCCCAGGTTGGAGAGCACGATCGTACGGACGGCCGACGCCACGGCCCGCCGCGGCCGCGATGCTGATGCACATGACGCCGAAGCCCTCCCCGCCGTACGCCTGCGCCACCCGCTCCCCGTCCCCGTACGGGGAGTGGGGGGCGTACGGGGCGTACCCCCAGCACGCCCCGGAGCCCCCGCCTCCGCTGCCCCTCCCCTACCACCGTCTCGCCCGGATCACCGGACATCACCGCTGGTGGCGGCCACTGGCGGGGACCTCGCTGGTGCTGGCCGGTGCCATGGCCGCCGTACTGCTGGTGATGCTCGGCGCGGAGATAGCGGGCGCGCTGCTGGACCGGCCGGTCGACGCCGACGGGTTCCGGGTGTGGGGCGGTGTCGCGGAGACGGGCCTGGCACTGCTCTCACTCGCCGTGCTGACACCCGTGGTCTTCCTCGCCGCCCGCTGGACCCAGCGGCGCCCACCCGGGACGCTGTCCTCGGTCGCCGGGCGCCTGCGCTGGCGCTGGCTCGGGCGGTGCCTGGCGATGGGGCTGCCCCTGGTCGCGGGGTCGTTCGGAATCATGACGCTGCTGCCGGATCCCGGCGGCACGGACGAGGTGGCGTGGGCCGGGCTCCAGGAGTTCCTGCTGGGCCTCGCGATGGTGTGCGTGCTCGTGCCGTTCCAGGCGGCGGCCGAGGAGTACGCCTTCCGGGGCTGGCTCACCCAGGCGGTCGGTGCCTGGTTCCGCTCGCCGTGGGTGGCGATCGCGCCGCAGGCACTGCTGTTCGCCGCGGCGCACGGGTGGGGAACTCCCTGGGGCTTCGCGGACCTGGTGGTGTTCGGCGTGGTCGCGGGCGTGCTGACCGTACGTACGGGAGGCCTAGAGGCCGCCATCGGCCTGCACGTGCTCAACAACCTGCTGTCCATGGGCGTTTCCGCCGCGATCGCGGGTGCTCTCGCCTCCGATGAGACGGCCGCCGACATGCCCTGGACGTCGGTCGGCGTCGACCTCGTGATGCTCTGCGGGTACACGGTTCTGATCCTGCGGGTGGCGGGCCGCCGGGGGATCGAGGCGGTGGGCGTGGGGGCGGCGGGCGTCGGGGCGCCGCGCATCCGTACATGACCAGTGGCCACGTCACGCAACCAGTGGCCACGTCACTCAACCAATTACCACCTCGCTCTACCGCTTGCCCCGCCACTTAATCGGTTGCCGCGTCCACCGGCCCCCTGCTGCACTGGCGGGAGCCGGCGAGAGCCCGGCGGAGTCCACGAAGGAGAAGGAAATGCGGCGTTCGTCCATGTCCCGCCCCGAAGGAAGTCACCTCTCCTCAAAGGACATGACGGTACGTGCACTCACCCCCTCCGCACACGCTGAACCTGGGCATCCTGGCCCACATCGACGCCGGTAAGACGAGCCTGACCGAGCGGCTGCTGCACGCCGCCGGCGTCATCGACGAGGTCGGCCGCGTCGATGACGGAAACACCCTGACCGACTCGCTCGCGCTGGAACGGCAGCGCGGCATCACGATCAAGTCCGCGGTCGTCTCCTTCGTCATCGACGCCCCCAAGGGCGCCGGCACGGGCGACGGCGTCACGGTCAACCTCATCGACACCCCCGGCCACCCGGACTTCATCGCCGAGGTGGAGCGGGTCCTGAGCGTGCTCGACGGCGCCGTGCTCGTGATCTCCGCCGTGGAGGGCGTACAGGCGCAGACCCGCGTCCTGCTGCGCACCCTGCGCAGACTGCGCATCCCCACGCTGATCTTCGTGAACAAGGCGGACCGCGCCGGCGCCCGCTACGAGAGCGTCCTGACGCAGATCGCGGAACGCCTCACCCCGGACATCGTCCCGATGGGCTCGGTCCCCGGCCTCGGCACACGCGCGGCCCGCTGCACGCCGTTCACGGCCGAGAACGCCGAGGAAAGCGGCTTCACCGCCCGTCTGACCGAGCTGCTCGCCGGGCACGACGACGCGCTGCTGTCCGCGTACGCCGAGGGCGGCGCACCCCTCTCGTACGACCGTCTGCGCCGTGAGCTGGCCCATCAGACGGGCCGCGCCCTGGTGCACCCCGTCTACTTCGGCTCGGCCGTCACGGGCGCCGGCATTCCCGAACTCACCGACGGCATCCGCGCGTTGCTGCCTGCCTCGGCCGGGGACGCCGAAGGCCCGGTCTCCGGGAGCGTGTTCAAGGTCGAGCGCGGCCCCGCCGGGGAGAAGATCGCGTACGTACGTCTGTTCTCGGGCACGATCCGCACGCGTGACCGCCTCGACATCCTCGACGGCGCGGACCCGGCGGCCGAGGCGCGCCGGGAGGGCAAGGTCACCGCCGTCACCGTCTTCGACCAGGGCACGGACGTGCGCCGCCCGGAGGTCCGGGCGGGGCGGATCGGCAGGCTCTGGGGGCTCGGCGACGTCAGGATCGGCGACGTGATCGGCGTACCGCCGAAGGGGGCCGGCCCGGGCGCGCGCTTCTTCGCGCCGCCCACCCTGGAGACGGTCGTCTCGCCGGTGCGCCCCGCCGACCGGGGCGCCCTGCACACCGCGCTCACCCAACTCGCCGAGCAGGACCCGCTGATCGCCCTGCGGCAGGACGCCGCCCGCCGCGAGGTCTCGGTCTCGCTCTACGGCGAGGTCCAGAAGGAGGTCATCCAGGCGACGCTCGCCGAGGACTTCGGGCTCGACGTCACCTTCCGCGAGACCACGACGATCTGCGTGGAGCGGGTCGTCGGCACGGGTCAGGCGTTCGAGATCGGCGAGAAGGAACCCAACCCGTTCCTCGCCACGGTCGGGCTGCGGGTCGAGCCCGCGCCGGTCGGCGCCGGGGTGGAGTTCCGGCTGGGGGTCGAACTGGGCTCGATGCCGTACGCGTTCTTCCGGGCCGTCGAGGAGACGGTCAGGGAGACCCTCCAACAGGGGCTGTACGGCTGGCGCGTCCCGGACTGCGCGGTCACGATGACGCACGCCGGCTACTGGCCCCGGCAGAGCCACGCGCACGGCACGTTCGACAAGAGCATGTCGAGCACCGCCGGTGACTTCCGGCACCTGACGCCGCTGGTCCTGATGGACGCGCTGCGCGAGGCGGGCACGGCGGTGTACGAGCCGATGCACCGCTTCCGGCTCGACGTGCCCGCCGACACGCTCGGGGCGGTGCTGCCCGCCCTCGCGCGGCTGCGGGCCGTGCCGCACACACCGACGACGAGCGGAACCTCCTACCGCCTGGAAGGGGACATCCCCGCACAGCGGGTGCACGCGCTGGAAAAGCTGCTTCCCGGACTCACGCGCGGCGAGGGCGAGTTGGAGTCCGCTTTCGACCACTACGAGCCGGTGCGCGGCGCTCCTCCGAAGCGTGCGCGGACGGACCACGATCCGCTCAACCGCAAGGACTATCTGCTGCGGGTGGTGCGCAGGACGAGCGCGTGAGACCCCGCCCGGGGGCGGGGCCGTGCCCTTGGGCGGGCCCCGCGTCTTAGGCGCCAACCTCCGGAATTGGCAGATTCCGCAGCCTCTCGGGGTCCGCGATGATGTTGATCTCCACGATCCTGCCGTCCACGACGGTGAAGGAGCCGAGCGAGAACACCTTGCCGCCCGGCGTCGCGACCAGCCCCGGCAGGCCGTTGACAAGCACGAGGTGCTGTTCGGCGGCGAGCCGCGCGAACATCGTCGCCTGCCCGGCCACCGCCGCCGCGCCCCGCACCAGCTTCGACAGGCCCGACGACAGCTCGCCCGTATCCGCGCGCAACACGACGTCCGGGTCGAGGAGTTCGAGCAAAGCGTCGAAGTCACCGGCCCTCGTGGCGGCCATCCAGGCCTCGACGACCTCCCGCTGCTTGGCGACATCCGTCTCCTGGACCGGGGCCGAGCCCCGCACGCGGCGCCGGGCCCGGCTGGCCAGCTGCCGGGTCGCGGCGGCCGAGCGCTCCACGATGGGCGCGATCTCCTCGAAGGGCACGGCGAACATGTCGTGCAGCACGAACGCCAGGCGCTCGGCGGGCGCGAGGGTTTCGAGTACGACGAGCAGGGCGAGGCCCACCGAGTCGGCGAGCAGCATCTCCTGCTCGGGGTCGACCACGTCCACGCGGCTCACGATCGGGTCCGGCACGTGCGTCTCCAGGGAGACGTCGAGGGAGTCCTCGCGCCGGGACTGCCGCGAGCGCAGCATGTCCAGGCAGATCCGGCCGACGACTGTCGTGAGCCAGCCGCCGAGGTTGCGCACCTCACCCGCCTCGCCGGCCTCTCCCGCGCCGTCCACCCCGTCCGCGCCGCCCGCGCTTGATCCCGGCTTACCGGCGGCCTCGGTGCGGCTGAGCCGGAACCATGCCTCCTGCACGGCGTCCTCGGACTCGCCGACCGAGCCGAGCATGCGGTAGGCGACCGCGTTCAGACGGGGCCTGTGCTCCTCGAACCGGGCCGCCAGGCCGGCCTGCGCCGATGCGTTGTCGTCGTCCATCTGTCATTCTCCCGTCGCGATCCGCCATGGCTGTGACGGAGCTTCCCCACCCGCATGACACCTGCGGAGAACAGTAATCGTGATCTTCACAGGGGTCGCGGGCGCGGGTGCGAGCACGAGCGCGCGGGACGCTGAACGCGGGGCCCGGGTCAGAGGGGCGGAGTCAGAGGAGCGGGGTCAACGCCTCACGCAGGTCGGCCGGTTCGCGGTACAGCAGGCCCGTCATCCCGAGCGCCTCGGCCGCGTCCACGTTCTCCTGACGGTCGTCGACGAAGAGGCAGCGACCGGGGGCGGTCCCGGCCCGCTCGGCCGCCGTCTCGTAGATGCGGCGGTCCGGCTTGGTGATGCCGAGGTCCGCGCTGCTGATCACGTCGTCGAAGAGCCCGCCGGGCCCGGTGAGGCCGAGCAGTGCCAGGTCGTCGGCCAGCCACGGCGTCGCGTTCGTCACCAGCAGGACCGGCAGCCCGGCCGCGCGGACCTGCCGGAGCAACCCGACCACCGCGTCGTCGGCCCGGAACTTGGTCTCCGCCAGGGTGGTCCCCAGCTCGCGTCCGCGCTCCCACGACACCCGGTCGGCGAGGCCGTGGGCGATCGAGTCGATCCACTGCTCCTTGGTGATCTCGCCGCGCATCAGCGGCAGATCGGTCTCGGGCGCGAAGGCGATCTCGGCGGTGCTGCCCCGCGGCAGCCCGGCGGAGACCTCCAGCTGTTCCAGCTCCGCCATGTCGTAGAAGCGGATCACGCCGTCGAGGTCACTCAGTACGGCGTCGAACGCCCGGCCGGAGATCGTCATCGCATGTGTCTATCACGGGGTGCGACCCGCCCCACGTACGGCCGCCTGCCTCTCTGTCACCGCTCGCCGAGAGCCGTGCCGGCAGGCTCGCCGAGAGCCTTCCCGGCGGCCTTGCCGGCAGATTCGCCGAGGGCCTTACCGACAGCGGCCCGCAGCCGGTCCAGGTCCGCGCGCACGGCCGTGTACCGGGACTTGTTGCGGCGCAGTTCGGCGCGCTGCCGCTCGTTGCTCACGGCCCACCAGACCCCGGCGGTGTTCAGCTGCCGGTTGCAGGTGACATCGGCGACGGCCGTCCCCAACTCCCTTTTCGTACGCGCCGTGTTGCCGTCCCCGCGCCCAGCGCGCCACGCCTCGTCCCGGAAGGCGTCGGCCGGATTCTCGTACTCCTTGAAGCCCTTGCCCTGGACGCAGCGTGACCAGTCCCGGAAGGCCCTGAGTACCCGGGGGTCCTTGGCGACGGCCTTGTCGATCCTCCGGACGCGCCCGGAGACGTACCCCCACATGCGCTCCTCGTCCGCCACCCGCGCCATCAGCCGCCGCGAGCCCTCCGCCGAGCAACCTCCCTCGGGGACCTCGCGGCCGCGCACCACCATGTCGCCGCCGTCATCCGTTGTGGAGCCGTGCAGCACCTCGAACTCCCGCTGCGTAGGCGGCCGCCCCTTCGGCAGGCCCCCCGCCACCCCCTCCTCCACCCGGTCGGGGTCGAAGCCGTAGCCCCAGTGCCGCGCCTGGCCGAGATCGAGCATCCCGTACGGGGAAACCTCCACCAGGGTCATGGTGCTGTTGAACGACTCGCTCAGCTGGCCGCGGGGCCTGGGGGCGAGAGGGAAGTCGGCGAACCCGAAGGACCGCATGCACCGCCGTACGAGATACGCCTGGGCCCGCTGCATGCGCTCGCTGTCGCGGGCGCTCACCTCATAACGGTCCAGAGGCAGTTCGGGAAAGTCGGCCTCGCTCCTCACCCTGGGTACGCCGGGCTCCCGCGCATACCCGGGCGGAGAGTCGTCCGACAAGGAACCGAGCCCGGCGCCGCACCCCACCAGCCCCAACCCCAGCCCCACCAGGGCGAGTCCACCCCATCGCGCCTTCATCGCACCCCTCCCCGGGCGAGCCGCCGACCGGGGGACCTTACCGCCACACCTGCCCCCTTGCGACGCGTCGGCTCCTCGGCCCCTCGGCCCCTCGGTCCAGGCCCCGGCATGACGGGGTGGGTGAGGTGTCATGCCGGTCTCATCCGGCGTCGTCGTCCGCCGGGCCCTACCGCGGGTCCACCGGGTCCACGGTGCCTGCCGGGTCTGCCAGATCGGCCGGGTCCACCGGGTCTGCCGGGCCCACCGGGTCCGCCGCGTCCGCCGCGTCCGCCGCGTCCGCTTGGAAGGCGTCCCGGCCCGCGGGGTCCGGTAACGCCGCCGACGACCTTCGGCGGTGCCGCGACCTGAAATGCCTGCCGCCTACGCGGTCGGCGGACCACGCTTCCTCGGCCTCGGCGTCCACGCAGACCTCGCACCGCGCGTTACGACATGGCCCGGGGCGCCAGACGGGGACGAACACCCCGAGCACCTTGCGCCGCCGGATGACCGTGCCGACCGGCTCTCCGCAGGCGCCGCAGACGGGCTCTTCCCGCGGGCCGGCCCCGGACCGGGGCCCTTCGCTGCCCATATCTAGAGTTTATTCCCGCCCGGCATGGTTGGGCAGCCCCAGGGATCCGCCGCCCTACTCGGAGGGCGGTACGGCCACCCGCGGCTCCCGCCACATCGGCCACATACGGGGGCCGTCCGGCAGATCGAGCGGCGTCCCCGTAAAGGCGAACCCGAGTCGCTCGTACAACGCACGGCTCCGCGCGTTGCTCGCCTCCAGGTAGGCGTGCAGGCCCTCCCGGTCACACCGGTCGAGGACGGCGGTGACCAGCGCCGTCCCGAGCCCCTCCCCCTGCCGGTCCGGCCGCACGGCGATCATGTGCAGATACTGGTGCGCCCGGTCGGTCGGATGGGCCTCGTCCGCCAGCCGCCCCATCAGCTCGACCCGCTCGTTCTCCGGATCGACCGCCTCACGCAACAGAGCGGGGCCGTCCTCCCCAGCACTCCCGGGCGCCCCGGCACTCCCGGGCACCTCAGCACTCCCGTCCGCCCCAGCACTCCCCTGCTCCCCGGCATTCACGCCCTCCCCGCTCCCGGGCGCCACGGAGGGCACCGCCGCGGGCACGGACCACCACAGGGCCGCGGCCGCGCCGTCCTCGGTGATGTCGACGTACCCCTCGTCGAGCGCGAGGTCGAAGAAGGCACCCATCAACGCGCCGTGCCTGCGCCGACGGTGCTCCTCACCCGGAAAGACCCAACTGCTCACCGGGTCCCACATGAACGCCTCGTCGAGCAACCGGACCACGACGTCCCGGTCCCCCTCCCCGGCCCTACGGATCGCCACACCCACAGCCCGCCCCGCCCCTCACCACTCGCCACCACTGCCCCGCCCACGACGGCACGGCTCCTCGCACGCCCAACTCCACGTGAACGCGCGCCTGTTGCAGCCTAAGTGATCACGTCGGGGCACGCGGAAGGCCCCCGCAGCACACCCGGAACCCGGGGACCGCGGGGCCTTACCCTCGTGTCACACCCCTTCCCTCACATCAGCCTCGCCCGCCCCTTCTCTCACCCCGGGCCCCCTCAAGCC
>NZ_JODF01000049.1:0-48868 GCF_000717945.1 Streptomyces sp. NRRL S-920 | reverse complement strand
CCCGGACCCCAACACCCCCGGGGCCCCGCGCCCCACGACCCGAGGAGCACCGAACCGCCATGCCACTGTGGACCATTCACCACACCCCCGGAATCTTCACCGACCACGACAAGAGTCGGCTCGCCGCCGGCATCGCTGACCACTACGAGAAGGTCGGGCTGCCCCGGTTCTACGTAGTGACCCTTTTCCAGGAGATGCCTGCCACGGACTTCTACGTCGGCGGGGAACCCACCCCGGCCGGTGTCCGCATCACCATCGACCACATCGCCCGGCACCACTCCGACCAGGAGAGCCGCCGCCGCATCGCCGAGTGGATCCGGGCGATGCTCCAGCCCCACCTCGAACAACACGCGGGGCTGCACTGGGAGTTCCACGTCGACGAGACGAGCCGGGACCTCTGGATGATCAATGGAATGGTGCCGCCCCCGGAAGGCTCGGAGGCCGAGAAGGGCTGGGCGCGGCAGAACGCGGCATCCCCTTACTGACCGGTCCTTACTGACTGGTCCTTACTGACCGGTCCTTACTGACCGGTCCGCGGCCCGGGTCAGGTGGCGCTGACCGGCTCGGCCTCATTCACGTCGTACATGCCGAGGTGGCGGTCGAAGACGACCCAGGCGATGGAGGTCGCGAGGCCGCAGGCCGCGATGACCAGGGCCGTGGTGGGGCTGAGGAACTGGGAGACCGTGCCGCCCACGAGCGCGCCGATGGGCTCGAAGCCCAGCGTCGTGAAGCGCATCGCCGAGGTGACCTGGCCGATCATGTGCGAAGGCGTCACCATCTGCTTGATCGTCTCGCTCATGACCAGGTTCACGACGATGGCGAAGCTCCACAGGAACATTCCGGCGGCCACGGCCAGGAACTGGAGAACGGAGGAGCCCAGCAGTTCGGAGCCGGGGACGAGGAACGCGCCCACGGTGGGTACGGCCAGGGACAGGACGTAGAGCAGCCGGGTACGCACCTTGCTCATGAACGTGGAGGCGGCTGTCGCGGACAGGACGCCGCCGAGCCCGCCGGCCGCGCTCGCCAGGCCTACGAGGAGGGGGCTGAAGCCCAACTCCTTGACCACGTAGTAGGTGTAGACGGCGAAGAACATCGCGGTGAAGAAGTTGAAGTGGGCCGCGGAGACGATCACCGGACGCAGCACGCGGTGGGAGAAGGCCCAGGTGAAGCCGGACAGGGCGCCCTTGACCGTCTCCTGCTCGGCATCTTCGTGGGCGGTCTCGGCATCTTCGTGGCCGGTCTCGGCGTCCTCTTCCGCGGTGTTCGTCGCTCCCTCCTTCGTCCCCTTCCTCGTGCTGTCCCCCGCTCCGAGCAGCAGCACTGTGCTCGCGATGTAGCTGCATACGTCGGCGACCAGGGCCAGGGGTGCCCCGAGCGCCTGGACCAGGAGGCCTCCCAGGCCAGGGCCCGCGACCTCGCTGACCGCGGTGCTGCCCTCCATATACGAGTTGATCTTGGGGAGTTGGCGGCGGTCGAACGTCAGGACCACGTGCGAGGACAGGGCGGAGTCGTAAAGGAGCGTGAGGGCCCCGACCAGGAAGACGGTGACGAAGAGCAGGGGGATGCTCAGGGCGTCGAGCGCGTAGGCCACCGGGATCAACCCGATCAGCAGCAGGCGCAGGATGTTCGCGGTCACCATGACCGACCTGCGCGGGTAGCGGTCGGCGGTCATGCCCACCCAGAGCCCGAGGAGCAGCACGGCCAGTGACTCGGCGCTGCCGAGCAGGCCCATCTCGAACGCGGAGGCGTCGAGGGTGCCCAGGGCGAGCAGCGGGATGATGACCACGCTGGCCTGGGTACCGAACAGGGATACGGTCTGGGCAGTCCACAGGCTTCTGAAACTGCTGTCTTTGAGCACGTCGAACTCCTGGCGGCACGCCGGTAGATCTGATGAGAGCGGGGGTGGACATCACCGCACGGCTCTGCCTGTGGTGGCGAGAGCCGTGCGGGGGTCAATGGTCGGCCGCCGGGGCCGGTCGGGGCGAGCCGTATTTCGGAGCGGCCGTTACTTGGCCGTGCCGAAGTGGACGGCGACGGAGAAGCGCACCCAGGTCCGCGAGCGGATCCCGCACACGCTGTGGTGGTATCCGGGGTTGATCCGCAGGAGCGCCAGGCGCCCTCGCTCGGGCTGCGTGGCCAGGGAGGCGCCGCTGGGAGCCTCCACGACCAGTTCGCCGCCGTCGCCCGCGGACCAGCCGGGCGAGAGGAAGAAGACGAGCCCGAAGCGCCGGTCGTCGAAGGTGTCGGAGTGGCGGCGCAGGTAGTGGCCGGCCTCGTACCTGGCGATGTCGGCCGAGCGGAAGGAGACGCTCTCGCCGAACGCGGAGGAGAACGCGTCGGCCACCTTGCGGCTCTTGAGCGCGGAGATGAAGGCGCGGATGCCCAGGGCGGACTGGGGGATGTCGCGCAGGCAGCCGCTGCGCGAGAAGCGCCGCTCGGGGGCTGCCTCGGTGAACTCCTGTTCGCTGCACGGCTTCACGTCGTCATCAGGGGTGAGCAGCCAGTGCTCCGTGGCCCAGGTCGGCAACGCGGCCAGCTCGGAGACGAGAGGGGCGGTCATGTCCGCCGGCATCAAGGGCAGGCTGGTGGCCGGGGCGTCGCTTCCCGGCCGCAGCAGACCGAGCGCTTCCGTCACGGGGGCCGCGGTCAGCATGTCGATCGTCCTGCCGTGGAAGGCGATCGCGGCGTCCCTGCTCATGTGGTCCGTGGCAGAAGTGGACTCCTGGTCCGGGACGGAAGTGGACTGCCGGTCCGTGACAGAAGTGGTCTGTGCCGAGTCCTGCATCTTGCCTCTCCTTCGATCGGTAGGGGTCACGCCAAGGGATCAGCGGGCCCTGGTCACCCGGCTCTCGTCCCACACCGGTTCCTGCGTCTGCACGACCTCGCCGTCGGAGCGGAAGAGGAGGTAGCGGTTGAAGGAGCTGGCGAGCCAGCGGTCGTGGGTGACCACGACGACCGTGCCGTTGAACTGTTCGATGGCCTGCTGGAGCGCCTCGGCCGAGACCAGGTCGAGGTTGTCCGTCGGCTCGTCGAGCAGGAGCAGCGTCGCGCCGCCGAGTTCCAGGAGCAGGATCTGGAACCGCGCCTGCTGTCCTCCGGAGAGCGTTTCGAAGCGCTGGTCCGCCGCGGCCGCCAGTTCGTAGCGCGAGAGCATGCCCGCGGCGGCCCCGCGGTCCAGGCCCTCGCGGATGCCCTCACCGCGGCCCATGATCTCTACGAGCGTCTTGCCCGCCCACTCCGGATGCTGGTGGGTCTGGGTGAAGAAGCCGGGTACGACCCGGGCGCCGAGGCGCCAGGAGCCCGTGTGGTCCACGTCGAGGCCGGCCAGCAGCTTCAGCAGGTGGCTCTTGCCCGAGCCGTTCGACCCGAGCACCGCGACGCGGTCCCCGAGGTAGACCTCCAGGTCGAACGGCTTCATGAGGCCGGTCAGTTCCAGCTGCTCGCACGTGATGACGCGCGTGCCGGTGCGCCCGCCCGTCAGACGGGGGACCACGCGCTGCTCCCGGGGCAGCTCAGGCGGCCGGCCGGCTTCCTCGTACTTGCGCAGCCGGGTCTGGGCGGCGCGGTAGCGGGGCGCCATGGCGGCGCTGATCTTCGCCTGCTCGCCGAGCGTGTGTACCAGTTCCTTGAGGCGTTCGTGCTCCTCGTCCCACCGGCGGTGCAGCTCGGCCAGCCGCTCGCGCCGCGCCTGGCGGGCCTCCTTCCATCCGGTGAAGGAGCCGCCGTGCACCCAGGTGGTGCGGCCTTCGAGGGCTACGACCTTCGTGGCGACGTTGCCCAGCAGGGCGCGGTCGTGGCTGACGAGGAGCACGGCCTTGTCGGTCGTGCGCAACTGCTCCTCCAGCCACCGCTTGCCCGGGACGTCGAGGTAGTTGTCCGGCTCGTCGAGGATGAGCACCTGCTCACGCCCGCGCAGCAGCGCTTCCAGGACGAGGCGTTTCTGCTCGCCGCCGGAGAGGGTGTTGACGTCGCGGAAGCGGGCGCGGTCGAAGGGCATGCCGAGCGCCGCGGTGGTCACCACGTCCCAGAGCACCTCGATCTCGTAGCCGCCGGCCTCGCCCCAGGTGCCCAGCGCCTCGGCGTACCGCATCTGGGTGGCCTCGTCGTCGCGTTCCATCAGTTCGAGTTCGAGCGCGTCGATGTCCGCCGCCGCCGCGGCGATCCGCTCGGGAGCGGCGGCCAGCAGCAGATCGCGCACGGTCGACTCATCACGTACGGAACCGATGAACTGCGGCATCATCGCCAGGCCGCCCTGTACGTGGACGGCGCCCGCGCGCGGCTTGAGGCGCTTGCCCGCGACGTTGACCAGGGTGCTCTTCCCCGCGCCGTTGTGGCCGATCAGCGCTGCGACCTCCCCGGCGCCCACGGAGAAGCTGACGTCTTCGAACAGTGTCCGCCCGTCGGCGAGATTGCACTCGACACCGTTGAATTCAAGGAATCCCATGATTCTGAGCTTCGTTCTCTCGGCTTTGGAAGATGCGCTGTGTGCGGGCTCGGAATTTCATGTTCCGGTTTTCGTGATCCGCCCAAAGGGTCCACTACCCCTCCCGGGCGTCGCTTCAATCCCCCGTGCCAATCCTTTATTCCCGCCGCAGTATTCCTTCCGCGGTACGGCCCCAAAGGCCTTCATGCGTTTCACGGATCCTGCCTGGAGAGATTGGCGAACACAAGGGAAGAAATGTCCGCATTGAAGGCATTGGGTGCGCTTTGCGTGGAAAATAAAAATCCTGCCTTGAAGATGCTTGACAAGAACCTGGGGGAATGGTGAAGCTTCCTGGCGTCAGAGCAATTCAGTTCCGATGCACATGAGGAGCGACAGTGAACGAGAACGTTACTGAGACCGCAATTCAGGTTGCTACGCAGGAGCAGGATGACATCTTCTTCATCGAGGAGATGGACGTGGCCGACGCCGCTCAGGTGATGGTCCACCGCTGCTGACAATGTGAGTGGGAGGACAGCCCCGTTAAATCGGGGCTGCCCTCCAACTCCTTGCATCTGTGCGTGTTATTCGCTTCCTGCCTCAAGGATGTGTCGCGGGCTATGCGTGTATGGCTGAACCCTGCCTGGCAACTGGAATCGGCCGGCAGCACGGTGACGTTCCGGGGCGAGAAGAAGAAATACGTCCTCGATGACAGTAAAGGCGTGGTCAGCCGGCTGGTGGCGGCCCTTGAAGACGGCTGCGAAACTGACGCCCTCGAAGCGCTGACCAGTAGCGACTCCGCCTGCGAAAGCCTCGTCGGAGCCCTGCGCAAACGCGGCCTTCTCATCGAGTCGCCCGCGGGGCCGAGCGGCGACGACAGCATCCACGCCCGTCAGTGGGGGCACCTGGCCCTGCACAGCCCCCGCCCTGACGAGGCACAACGCCGTATCTGCGCTGCCACGGTCATGGTCATGGGCGTGGGGGGCACCGGCAGCGTGATCCTCCAGCACCTCATCGGGGCCGGAGTGCGGCGCTTCGTACTCGTCGACACCGACAACGTGCAGCTGAACAACCTGAACCGCCAGTTCCTCTTCCCCGGGGCGGCCGTGGGCGAACCCAAACTGGAAGCGGCCCAATCCTATATTCGTGACCGTGTGTCAGACGCCGAGGTCTCGCTCGTCGACCGGTTCGTCACCTCATCCGCGGACATCGAAGAACTCCTCGAAGCGCATACGGACGTCGATGTCATCGCCGTCTGCATAGACCAGCCGATAGGCAGCATCTCTGATGCTGTGACCGAATCCGCCTGGGGTCGGGAAGTGCCGTCCATATTCGGCGGAGTGGGTATGCAGCGCGGATTCTATGGGCCGCTCTTCGCTCCCGGTAAATCAACTGTTACTCCGCAGCAACTAGCATTTTCCGCGCGCGCGGATGATGCTGGGGCGACGGCCGATTCCGGGAATCTGCGGAGCACGCGCTATTCGTTCGGCCCCAACAACACCATCATCGGTGCCTGGATGGCCTCCTCGATTATTCACCACCTCGCGGGTATTACCGAACTCGTCGACTACGACGTACGGAAAATCATCGACTTCGAAACCGGCCGTATCACCGCCCAGACCCCGTAAACACGCGCCCGGCGCCCTGAAGGCCCCGCCTAGCGCGCTTCGCCGTAACGGCATGGGTTCGCGCCAAACACGCGGCGGTATCGCGCCAAAGGGGAAGCGGCATGCCCAAGCCGATCCGAGTGGAAACGGACCTCATCCCGTCGGGCCTCTACGGCGCGGCCGACGACTGGACCGGCCTGACCATCACGCGCCAACTCGCCCGCCCGCTCTTCGTGGAAGGCCCCGGCCGCACCCTGATGCCAGGCCTGTTGCACCAAGCGCAACGCCTGGACGACAAACGCTGGGACTTCGCCCTGCGGCCCGGTGCGCGATGGTCCGACGGCCCGCCGATCCGCGCTCTCGACATCGCCCGGCACATCACGGCGGTCGCCAAACAGGCCGGCCCCTTCGCCTGGCTCGTGTCGCTCATCGAGCAGATACGGCCCATCGGCCCCGACCGGCTGCGGCTGACCACCCGCCACCCCGTGGGCAACCTGCCCGCACTCCTGGCCAACCCCGTCTTCGGCCCCCGGCACAGCGACCCGGCCGTCACCAGCGGCGCCTACACCCTGGCCGACGCACCACCGGGGGAACTCCGGCTGCGGGCCACCGGGCCCGGACCCGATGTCACGTACGTACTGTCCTCCGACGCCCAGCACGGTCAGCGCCTCTTCGACCGGGGAGCCGTCGACATCACCTGCCCGACGACATTCCCCGTGCTCCAGTGGGCACGCCGCGCCGACTACCCCGACCTACAGGTCGACGACCTCGACATCGCCGTCGCCCTCCTGCCGCCGAGCGGCATGGCCGCCGAACGCAAACGGGCCGTCGCCGCCGCCCTCGACCGCCGGGAGCTGTCCCGCAGGCTGCACGGCGCCATCAGCCCACTCGACTCCCTGACCGGGCTGTGGGATCCCGGCCGTCCCGTCCCACCGGCCCTCGCCTCCCGCGACCTGTTCCCGGCGGCCGACCGCACCCCCATGCGTCTGGTCTTCCCGGACTTCTCACCGAACCGGGAGGCGGCCCACGTCCTCGCCGAGCAGATCGGCGACCACACCGGACTCACCCTGCGGCCCGAGGCCATCGACTACCGGGCGTATCTCACCCAGCTCCCCACCACGTACCGCGAGGACTTCCGGCTCGTGCTGATGGCCTCCCCCTGGCCCGACCCGGTCTCCCTCCTCCTCCCCTTCACCCGGCGCCCCGCGGCCCAGCTGCCCGGCGGACCCACGTCCGCGTTCAAGGACCTCGTGCACCACGCCCTGGCCGCGGACGACCTCGACGACCGGCTCGCCCGCTGCGCGCAGGCCGAGCAGGCGCTGAACGCCACCGGCGAAGTGTGCGTGTTCGGACGGCTCAGGTCGGCGGCCCGGCTCCGCGTGAAGAACTACGTCAGCCCGCCGTCCGGCTGGGCGGACCTGTCGGTTTGCGAACCCCCGCAGGACTGAGGACAGCGATGGCAAAGATCAATTATCTCAAGGTCAACGAGCGGTACTGGGACTCCAACAGCGAGCTGTACCACGACGCCCACCCCGAGCACTTCGACGCCGCCCGGCACCCCTCCTGGGGCATCTGGCACCTTCCGGAGAGCGACCTCAGGATCTTCACGGACGACCTTCCGGCCGGCTCCCGGATCATCGACCTCGGCTGCGGCATCGGGCACGACACCGAGGGGTTCGCCCGCGCCGGGTTCCGGGCCTACGGCGTCGAACTCTCCTCCGGCCAGCTCTCGCGGGCCCTCGGCGAGGAGGCCGCGGGTTTCGTCCAAGCCGCGGCGGAGCGCCTGCCGTTCCGTTCCGGAGCCTTCGACGCGGCCTTCTGCGACCACGGCGCGTTCGACTTCTCCCCACCCCGGCGCCTGCTCGAAGAGGCGCACCGCGTGCTCCGCCCCGGCGGCATCCTCGGCCTGTGCACCTACTCCCCGCTCCTACAGATGTGCTTCGACAACCAGAGCGGCACGGTCGGCGAGCACCTCGCGAACCCCTATGGCGACGCCCGTCTGAAGTACGGCGGCGACGTGGTCGTCTTCCACTCCACCTACGCGCAGTGGATCGACATGTTCCGGGAGTGCGGATTCACCATCGAACGGCTGGTGGAGCCCACCGCCCCCGCCGACGGCGGCACCTACTTCAAGGAAGCCCTGGACCGGGAGTGGGCTGAGAAGTGGCCGGCGGAGGTGCTGTGGAAGGTGCGCAAGACCTGAGTTCCAGCTGCTGACCTGGGGGAGCGGAGTCAGTGGGGAGCCGTTTCCGCGAGTACCGTCGCGATGCCTTCGTGGGCCAGTGCCGCCGCGTACTGATTGCCGAGGCGCGGGGCCATGGCCAGCGCCTGGCGATGCAGCCGCAGCGCCTCTTCGGGGAGGCCCGCGAGGCGGCAGGTCTCGCCGTAGCCGTTGAGGAAATGGATCTTCCAGTGCTCCTCGAACAACTCGTCGAGCAGGGCGAAGGCCTCCCGGTGGCTGGCCAGGGCCTCCTCGTACCGGCCCATCTGACGCAGCGCGACGCCCTGGCAGTTGAGGCACCACGCCTGATTGTGCAGGTGTCCGTCGTCGCGGGCCTGGGCCAGGGCCAGGCGGAGGTGCTCCGCCGCCTCGTCGGGCGCCTCGTGGGCGAGGGCCACGCCGAGGGTGAGCCGGGCCGTCAGGGCGGGCGGCCACGCCGGGTCGGTGTGGGGCGTGTCCAGCACCGCGCGGGCCCGTTGCGCGGCCTCCTCGCGGTGGCCCAGTTGCAGCATCGCCCAGGCCTCGGACGCGGCCGCGTGGGCGGCGCCCGTCGGGCTGCCCGACTTGTCGTACAACTTCCCCGCCAGCCGGAAGAGTTCGAGCGGCTCCGTCACCTGTCCCGCGTCCCAGCTCAGGTAACCGCGGCGCAGGGCAAGCTCGGCATCGGCCCGTGTGTCGCCCGTCTGGGACACCCGGATCCCCGCCGCCTCGTACGCGGCCGCGGCCTCCGCCACGCGGCCCGCGTTGTAGCGCGCGAAGCCCAGGTCGCTGTGCGCTTCCGCCAGTTGCAACGGGTCGCCCAGGCGTTCGGCGGCGGCGAGGGCGCGTTCGAAGAGGGAGTTGAGGTGGGTCGTGCCGCAGCGCCGTGCGAAGTACGCGCGGAGGAAGCGCGGCAGCTCGCATACGTGCGCGTCGGCTCCGACGGCGGCCGCCGTCTCGAAGGCCGCCATCAGATTTCCGTACTCCGCGACCAGCCAGGCGAAGGCCGCGTTCTTGTCGGAGAACCGCGGCAGCTCGGCCGGCGCGCGTCCCGCGGCGGGGGGCCTGCCGGATGACGGGAACGGCATCGCCGCGTCGGCGGCGGCCGCCGCGTGGACGTAGTAGTCGAGTACCCGGCCGAGCGCGCGGCCCCGCCCCTCCTCCGAGTCCTGCTCTGCCGCGGCCCTGCGCGCGTGCTGGTGCACCAGGTCGTGCAACCGGTACTGGCCCGCCGCGGGCTGCTGGACCAGGTGCGCGTCGAGCAGGTCCTCCAGCATCACCCTGGCGGTGCGCAGCGGCACGTCCGCCAGCGCCGCCACCACGTACTCGTCGAAGGACGCCCCGGGCAGCAGGCCCAGCATCCGGAACAGGCGGGCCTGCCCCCGGTCCAGCTGCCGGACCGACATGGCGAACGCCGTGTCGAACTCGCTCGCGCCCTCGGCGAGCCGCTCGACCAGGATGCCCACGGTCCAGCCGGGCCGGTGCCGCAGCCGGGCCGCCGCCAGCCGCAGCGCCAGCGGGAGGTGACCGCACAGCCGCAGCACCTCGGCGGCGGACTCCGGATCGCGGGCCAGCCTGCTGCCGGTACCACCGGGGTCGCCGCTGGCCCGGGCCAGCAGCTCCGCGCTCTCCCGCGCGCTCAGCACGTCGAGCGAGACCGGGGGCACCTCGTCCAGGTCGAGGAGGCGGTTGCGGCTGGTGATCAGGGCGACCGAGGGGCCCGCGCCGGGCAGGAGCGGGCGTACCTGCTCGGCGTCGGCGGCGTTGTCGAGGACCACGACGACCCGGCGGCGCGCCAGCTCCGACCGCCAACAGGCAGCCAGCTGTTCGACACCCTCCCGTGGGACCCGTTCGGACGGGACGTCGAGGGCGCCGAGCAGCATCCGCAGCGCGGAGTCGGGGTCGAGGGGCGGCCGGCCTTCGGTGAACCCGTGCAGGTCCACATAGAGCTGGGCGTCCGGGAAGTCGGCGGCGAGCCGGTGCGCGGCGTGGATCACCAGAGCGGTCTTGCCGACGCCCGCCATCCCGTCGACGGAGACCGCCCGGTGACTTTCGACAGCGGCGAACACGGCCGCGAGCCGCTCCTCGCGCCCGGTGAAGTCGGACACGTCACGCGGCAGGTCGTTGCGGGGCAGGGCCCGGACCTGACGGCTGCTCTTCGGGGGCGCGGGCAGCGGGGCCGAGGTCCGTTCCCACAGGGGGCGCAGCGGGCGGGGGTCGCGTTTCACCAGGCGGCAGAGGGCGACCACGGCGGGCCAGGGCGGGACGGTCTGACCATTGAGGTAGCGCGACAGTGAGGACGAGCTGAGGCCGGTGTCCCGGGCGAGGGCCCGTACGCCGAGCCCGGACAGCTCCTGGAGCAGGCGTAACCGGGCGGCAAGCTCGTCCTGAGGGGCGCCCTTCGCTCCTTGCCCACGTTCGGCGGCTCGCCCTTGACCGTGACCGTCCATCGTTCCCCCGTGTCCCCGTGTCCCCGTATCCCTGTGTCCCCGTGTTCCCGCTTCTCCGGCGCCTCGCGCCCCGTCCCGCCCTGGCCGAAGTTTCCCGAGCCAAGTCGCCGCTGGTCAAGGCTTGTTCGGCTGTCCCACGGTGTCCCAGCGCCGTGGTCCGGCCCGGCGGGGACGGCTGTTATGGAGTCACACCCCGACGGAACGAGGAGAAAAACCAGATGCAGTCCCGTATGAAGAACCCCGCCGCCGTCCTGCCCGACGCGATGCAGCCCATCCAGCAGCTCCTCAAGGCCACGCACGCCGGTGGCGTGGACCCTCAGACGCTGGAGCTGGTGCACCTGCGGGTCAGCCAGATCAACGGTTGCAGCGCCTGCGTCGACGGCGGCGCCAAGACCGCTCGCAAGGCCGGAATCAGCGACGAACGGCTTGCCACGGTCGCCGCCTGGCGCGAGGCCCCGTACTTCACCGAGGAGGAGCGGGCCGCCCTCAGCCTGGCCGAGGCAGCGACGCGGCTGGCCGACCGTCCCGACCCGGTGAGCGACGAGGTCTGGGACACGGCCGCCACCTACTTCGACGAGAAGCAGCTGGCCGCGATCGTCCTGATGATCGGCGTCACCAACCTGTTCAACCGGCTCAACGCCACGACCCGCCAGATCGCCGGCGCGTGGGGCTGACGAGCCCCGGCCCCGCGACGCCCTGGCCCCACGACGTCCAGTGGTTTCACGTGAAATGGCGCCGATGTTTCACGTGAAACATCGAGGAAGCATCGAGGGGCGGAAGACGAGGGCGGAAGATGAGGGGCGGAAGACCACCCGGTCTTCCGCCCCTCAACGGTGTGTGACGTGCGTCAGCCCCGTCAGCTCCGCTTGTCCCGGTCGGCCGCCTCTGCCTCGGCCTGCTTGGCCTGGACCTCGGGGTCGAGGGCCGCCTGGTCGCTGCCGTCGACCGAGGTCAGCGGCGTGGTGTCCGGGACCTCGGTGGCCGCGGGCGGCTCGACCAGCCAGTCGGGGTTGGCCTGCTTGTCCCACCACTTCCAGGCGGCGAAGGCACCACCGGCGAGGATGCCGATGACGGCGACCCTCTTGGCGATGCGTCCGTTCCTGGCCCGGCGCTCGTGCTTGCGGACCAGGCGCTGGATCTCCTTCGCCGAGACCTGACCGCGCAGCGCGGCGAGGGCGGCTGCGCTACGGGAAGCGGCCTCCTCGCGGACGGGCTGCGCGGCGGCCACGGCGTACTCGATCCGGGGCTTGGAGTAGTCGGCGGCCTGGCGGGCCGCCTTGCGGGTGCGGGCGGCAGCCTCGTGCGCGGCGTGGTCGACCTTCGGCGGCACATGCGTAAGCGCCTGCTCGACGCGGGGGGCGACGTGGGCGCCGTACTGGACACGGGCCTGTTCGGCCGCCTGTGACACCTTGGGTGCCAGCCGTACACGCGCCTCATGGGCGTAGTGCGCGGCTCGGTCCTTGGCCGTGTCGGCGTATGGCGCCACCGCGTCCGCGGCGTGCCGCACGCTGTCCTTGGCCGAGCCGGTCGCGGCGCGCACGCTGTCGATGCGGGTCACGTGATCCTCCTCCTCGGTGGCGTATACGTATGTCACCTTTCCACCCTTTCAAAGATCATGCCTTCTGGATGGCTCCGAGGCCTGAAAGGGCGGGCATCCGGGTCAAGGGCGCCTCAAGGACGCCGACTCCGGATGAACGGTGCGAGAAGAGCCCTGCGCCGACCATGCCACGGATCGCTTCGACGCGCGCCTACTCGGTGGCTACTCGTCACAATCCGGTCCGTGCGAGGATCGGGGTGTCACAGAAGACAACGGAAGGCAGATCGTGGCTGAGCAGCTTTACGCCACCCTGAAGACCAACCAAGGCGACATCGAGGTGCGGCTGCTGCCGAATCACGCGCCGAAGACGGTCAAGAACTTTGTGGAGCTCGCCCAGGGCGAGCGCGAGTGGGTCCACCCCGCGACCGGCAAGAAGACCACGGACCGGCTGTACGACGGCACGGTCTTCCACCGGGTCATCAGCGGTTTCATGATCCAGGGCGGTGACCCGCTGGGCAACGGCACGGGCGGCCCGGGTTACGAGTTCGAGGACGAGTTCCACCCGGACCTCGCCTTCGACAAGCCGTACCTGCTGGCGATGGCCAACGCCGGTCCGGGCACGAACGGCTCGCAGTTCTTCGTGACTGTGTCGCCGACCGCGTGGCTGACCCGCAAGCACACCATCTTCGGCGAGGTCACCGACCCGGCCAGCCAGAAGGTCGTGGACGCCATCGCGACCACGCAGACCAACCCGCGCACCGACCGCCCGGTGAACGACGTGGTCATCGAGTCCGTGGTCATCGAGACCCGCGACGCCTGATCAGCGCGTACCCCCGCGTACGCGGGGGAACCGACCGCCCCGCCCATCCGTAAGGAAGGGCGGGGCGGCGCGTTGCCATGTCATGCGCGTTGCCATGTCATGCCGTCACAGTGCCTTCGTACGGAGATTGAGGGGACCTCATGGACCAGGTGCCAGGCAGCCCGCAGGAGCCGCGGGAGGCGACGGGCCTGCCCGTCTGCTACCGCCACCCGGACCGTGAGACCGGCATCACCTGCACGCGCTGCGAACGCCCCATCTGCCCCGAGTGCATGATCAGCGCCTCGGTCGGCTTCCAGTGCCCGGAGTGCGTGCGCGACGGCTCGGGGACCGGTCACGCCCCGGCGGCCAACCAGCCGCGCACGGTCGCGGGCGGTACCGTCACCGCCGACCCGCGCCTGGTCACCAAGGTCCTCGTGGGGCTGAACCTCGCCCTGTTCCTGGTGCAGCTGGCCGTCGGTGACCGCTTCACCGACCAGTACGACCTGCTCGGGCGGGCCTTCGTCCCGGAGTTCGGATCGGTGGAGGGCGTTGCCGAGGGGCAGTGGTACCGCTTGGTCACGGCGATGTTCCTGCACGGCAGCATCATGCACCTCGCCTTCAACATGCTGAGCCTGTGGTGGATCGGCGGCCCGCTGGAGGCGGCGCTCGGCCGGGCTCGCTATATCGCCCTGTACCTGGGCTCGGGCCTCGCGGGCAGCGCGCTGACCTATCTGCTCGAAGAGCCGTACAGGCCCTCGCTCGGTGCGTCCGGCGCCATCTTCGGTCTCTTCGGCGCGACCGCCATCCTGATGCGGCGGCTGAAGTACGACATGCGACCGGTGCTCGCCCTGCTGGCGATCAACCTGCTCATCACCGCTTTCTGGCCCAGCATCGCGTGGCAGGCGCACGTCGGAGGCCTCGTCGGCGGTGTCATCATCGGCTTCGCCATGGTGCACGCGCCCCGTGAGCGGCGGAACGTCATCCAGTACGGCAGCTGTGCGCTGGTCCTCGCCGTGACCGTGATCATGGTGCTCGTGAGGACCGGGCAGCTCACCTGAGCCCCTGTTGTCCACAGCGTGTGTTCGACCCTGTGCACGCGGTGGGGAACAACCGTGCCCCTTGTCGCTGACCTGGGTTTCCCCAGGAGGGACAAGGGGCGCGCGGACTCCGCGGAGCCGGTGGGCCAGTCACACCGGCGTCAACCGGCGGAGAGTTATCCACAGATCTTCAGACCTTTTCCACTCGTGTGGATAGCGCTGTGGATAACTCAGGGCAAGGCTTGTGCGCGGAGTCGAGAAGTGCCTCGCGGCAGGTGCCGCGGTGGGCCTACTTCCACTGCGTCGAGACGCCGAATCCCGCCGCGATGAAGCCGAAGCCGACCACGATGTTCCAGTTGCCGAGCGGGTCGATCGGCAGCTTCCCGTCCGTGACGTAGAAGACGACGATCCAGGCGAGCCCGATGAGGAACATCGCCAGCATCACCGGAGCCACCCAGCTGCGGTTGGTCAGCTTGATGGCCGTCGCCTTCTTCGCGGGCGGCGGCGTGTAATCGTCGGCCTTCTTGCGGATACGTGACTTCGGCACGAGGGTCTCTCCTGTCGATGCGCTGCGTGGCCGCGCAGGGAACTGTGGTGTGACGCCGGGTGGGACTCCACGGGGAGCTGAGGCCTCCCCCGGGCGTCCGTTAGCGTAGTGCTTCCGCGGCGCTGAAGGAGATAAGGGTACGTTGAGCAATTCCGCCGACTTCCCCAAAGGTGCCGGTCGCCGCATCCGATGGCGTCCGGTTCGGGTGCTTACGGGCGCCGTTTTCGCGCTCGCGGGTCTGATTTTCTTCACCAGTTTCAACACGGCCAAGGGCACCAACATCCGTACGGACGCGTCGCTGCTGAAACTCTCCGACCTGATTCAGGAGCGCAGCCACAAGAACGGCGCGCTCGACGAGTCCAACGGCTCCCTGCGCGACGACGTCGAGTCGCTGGCCCAGGGCGACAACGGCGGCACCAAGGCGGACCAGGCCCGGCTCAAGGCCCTGGAGGACAACGCCGGCACCAAGGAGCTGCGCGGCAAGGCCGTCACGGTCACCCTCGCGGACGCCCCGCCCGACGCCACGGCCAAGCTCCCCGGCTACCCCGAGCCCCAGCCGAACGACCTGGTCATCCACCAGCAGGACCTCCAGGCCGTGGTCAACGCCCTCTGGCAGGGCGGTGCCAAGGGCATCAAGGTCATGGACCAGCGCCTGATCTCCACGAGCGCCGTGCGCTGCGTCGGCAACACCCTGATCCTCCAGGGCCGCGTCTATTCCCCGCCCTACAAGGTCACCGCCGTCGGCGAACCCGACAAGCTCAAGAACGCCCTCGCCGCGTCCCCCGAGATCCAGAACTACATGCTGTACGTCAACGCGTACGGGCTCGGCTGGAAAGTGGACGACGACGGGGCGGTGACTCTTCCCGGCTACTCGGGCACAGTGGATCTCCACTACGCGAAGCCCGTGGAGTAGCGGCCCCTGGGGGAGCTTGTGTCCGTGCGCGTGATGGTCAGGACGCTCAGCGAACTGTGCATCACCGTCGGCGCGTTGATCGTGCTCTTCGTCGTGTACGTCCTGTTCTGGACCGGCGTGAAGGCCGACAGCGCCATGGACACCCAGATCGACGAGCTTCAGGACCGATGGGCGCGGGCCTCGCTCTCCGAGGGGACCGGAAACGACCCCCTCGACGCCTCCCCGAAGAAGCCCGCCCCCTACAAGGACGGCCAGCCCTTCGCGGTGATGTACATCCCGCGGTTCGGTTTCACGTGGAACAAGCCGGTGCTCCAGGGCACGGGTGCCGACGTACTGAAGAAGGGCCTCGGGCACTACGCGTCCACCGCCCAGCTGGGGCAGAAGGGCAACTTCTCCGTGGCCGGACACCGCCGCACGTACGGCGATCCCTTCAAGGACGTCCCGAAGCTGCGCCCGAACGATGCCGTCGTGCTGACCGACGGCGCCACCTGGTTCACGTACCGCGTGGACAGGGAGCCGTACAGAACCCTCCCCTCCGACATCGGCGTCATCGACGCCGTGCCGCGTAGATCCGGCTTCGACGGCCCGGGCCGCTACCTCACCCTCACGACCTGTGAACCGGAGTGGGGCCACAGCCACCGGCTGATCGTCTGGGCGCGTTTGGATGCCACCCAGCCCGTGGAGGCCGGGAAACCGGAGGCACTGCGCCGTTAGTCTGGTGCCGTACGGCGAGGGAGGACTGTTGCCGTACGCGACGGAAGGGACGGCATGTACGGCTGGATCTGGCGGCATCTGCCGGGAAACGCATGGTCAAGGGCGCTGATTTCGCTGGTGCTCGTCTTCGCGGTGGTCTATGTGCTGTTCCAGTACGTCTTCCCCTGGGCCGAACCGCTGCTGCCCTTCAACGACGTCACCGTGGACGGCCAGTGAGCGCCGCCGGCGGCACGGGCCGCGGCCGCAGTCGGATCCTCGTCGTCGACAACTACGACAGCTTCGTCTTCAACCTCGTCCAGTACCTCTACCAGCTGGGCGCCGAGTGCGAGGTCCTGCGCAACGACGAGGTCGAGCTGCGGCACGCGCAGGACGGCTTCGACGGGGTCCTGCTCTCGCCGGGCCCCGGCACCCCTGAGCAGGCGGGCGTCTGCGTCGAGATGGTGCGGCACTGCGCGACCACCGGCGTGCCCGTCTTCGGCGTCTGCCTCGGCATGCAGTCGATGGCGGTGGCGTACGGCGGCGTGGTGGACCGCGCACCGGAGCTGCTGCACGGCAAGACCTCGCGCGTACGCCATGAGGGCAGGGGCGTCTTCGCGGGGCTGCCGTCGCCGTTCACCGCGACCCGCTACCACTCGCTGGCCGCCGAGCCGGCCACGGTCCCGGCCGAGCTGGAGGTCACCGCGCGCACGGAGGACGGCATCATCATGGGGCTGCGACACCGGGAACTGCCGGTCGAGGGCGTACAGTTCCACCCGGAGTCCGTGCTGACCGAGCACGGCCACCTCATGCTCGCCAACTGGCTGGTGGAGTGCGGCGACACCGGGGCCGTCGGCCGATCGAGTGGGCTGGCCCCGGTGGTGGGCCGGGCCACGGCGTGACGGCCTTGGGCCCCGAGCACGACTCCTCCGGAGCCCCGCACGACGCCCATGGCGCGCACGGGGGCGGCGGCGGGTTCGCCCACGGGGACGCGGGGGCGCTGGAGGAAGCGGTCGATCACCTGACCGATCCGCTGACCTATCCGCTGCCGGGGCAGCATCCGTCGCCGTGGTTCCGCAGCGCCTCGGTGGAGCCGCGGCAGCAGAGCGCCGTACAGCAACAACCGCAGCCTCAGCCACCTGAGCAGCAGCCGCAGAGCCCCGTACGACAGCAGCCTGAGCCGCAGCCGCGAAGCACCCCTGAACCCACGTACGAACAGCTCTACGGCGCCTACGCCCCCGAGCCGATAGCCGACGACGAGACGGTGGGTCTGCGTACCGCCGACACGCGTCGCGCGGTGGAGCCGGGCGCGGGGCTCAAGGCCGGGCCCGATCTCCCCACCGAGGGCAGGGCGGCCCGCCGCAAGGCCGCCAAGAAGGGCGGCGCGCGGTCCTCACCGCCTCGGCCCGCCGGGGCCCCGCTCTCCCGCCTGGAGGCCCGCCGCGCGGAGCGTGCCCGCAGGCCCTCGCCCGGCGCGGTGATCAGCCGGGGGCTCGGCGAGGTCTTCATCACCGTGGGCGTGCTGATGCTGCTCTTCGTCACGTACCAGCTGTGGTGGACGAACATCCGGGCCCAGCAGCAGGCGGACGGCGCCGCCCATGACCTCCAGGAGGAGTGGGCGAAGGGCAAGGGCAAGCCCGGGGCCTTCGAACCAGGACAGGGCTTCGCGCTCCTGCACATCCCCAAGCTGGACGTCGTCGTGCCGGTCGCCGAGGGCATCGACAAGCAGAAGGTCCTCGACCGCGGCATGGTCGGCCACTACAACGAAGGTGCCACGAAGACCGCGATGCCGGACGCCAGGAAGGGCAACTTCGCGGTGGCGGGCCACCGCAACACCCACGGCGAACCGTTCCGGTACATCAACCGCCTGGAGCCGGGCGACCCCATCGTCGTGGAGACGCAGGACAAGTACTTCGTCTACAAGATGGCGAACATCCTGCCGCAGACGGACCCCGGCAACACGAGCGTGATCGGCCCGGTCCCGTCGGGCAGCGGCTTCACGAAACCCGGCCGCTACATCACACTGACCACTTGCACCCCGGAGTTCACGAGCAAGTATCGAATGATCGTCTGGGGCAAGATGGCCGAGGAACGGCCGCGCAGCAAGGGCAAGCCGAGCGCGCTCGTCAACTAGAAGTGTGAGAACGGGGCAGAACCAGTGGCAGCCACGACCGAAGACGATGAGAAGCAGGCCGAGGCGCCCGCTCCGGCGCCCGCCCCACGACGTCGGGGCCGCGGCCCCCTCGCCCTGGTGGTCAGCGTCTTCGGCGAACTCCTGATCACCGCGGGGCTCGTGCTCGGCCTCTTCGTCGTCTACTCGCTGTGGTGGACGAACGTCGTGGCCGACCGCGAGGCGCACAAGCAGAGCGACAAGGTGCGCGACCGCTGGGCGGGCGGGCCTGGCAGCGTCGACACCAGGGGCGGCATCGGCTTCCTCCACGTACCCGCGATGGGCGACGGCGAGATCCTGGTCAAGCCGGGCACCGACAGCAAGCTCCTGAACGACGGCGTCGCCGGCTACTACAAGAAGCCGATCAAGTCGGCCATGCCCGAGGACAAGAAGGGCAACTTCACGCTGGCCGCGCACCGCGACGGGCACGGCGCGAGGTTCCACAAGATCGACAAGATCGAGAAGGGCGACGCGATCGTCTACGAGTCGCGCGACAAGTGGTACGTGTACAAGGTGTACGCGATGCTGCCCTCGACCTCGAAGTACAACGTGAAGGTCCTCGACCCGATCCCCAGGGAGTCGGGCGCGAAGAAGCCGGGCCGCTACATCACGCTGACGACCTGCACGCCGGTCTTCACCTCCAACTACCGCTACGTGGTGTGGGGCGAGCTGGAGCGGATCGAGAAGGTCGACAACAAGCGGACGCCTCCGCGGGAACTGAAGTGACCCCCGGCCGATTCACTGAACGACGACGCCGTCGCTGAACGGCAGAGCCCCGGTACCGCTCAGCGGTACCGGGGCTCTGCCGTTGGTGCGAGTCAGTCCTGGTCGAGGTACGGGTCCCGGTGGGAGTCACGCTGCGACAGACCGCCGATGAAGCCGCCGCCGTCGTCCCCGCCGCCGTTGCCGCCGTTGCCGCCGCCGTTTCCGTTGCCGCCGTTGCCGTTACCGCCGCCCGCGGTGGTCAGGTCGACCGCCGTGCCGGGGTCCGCCTTCTCGCCCGCGCCGGGCGTGGAGAGGACCACGAGGGCGTCGTCGTCCTGCGGGCCGGTGATGGTGCCGACCGACAGCCCGGCGTCCTCGATGGCCTTACGGGCGTCCTTGAGCTTCTGGCCCATCAGCGTCGGGACGGTGGTCTCCTCGGGGGCCTTGGCGACCTGGACGGCCACGGTGGAGCCGGGGTCGGCGGGCGTGCCCGCCGACGGCGTGGTCTTGATGACCTTGCCCTCGTCCACCTCGTCGCTGGCGACGTCCGACCGGGTGGCCGCGAAACCGTTGGCCTTGAGCTGCTTCTCGGCAGCCGCGTAGTCGAGGCCGGTCACGTCGGGGACGTTGACCTGCTTCTTCTCCTCGGCGACGGTCAGCGTGATGGTCTCGCTCTTCTCGATCTTGCTGTCGCCCGGCGGGTCCTGGCCGATGACCTTGCCGGGGGTCCGGTCGGACTCCTCGGTCTCCCGCTCGATGGAGGTGAAGCCCTTGGCCTTGAGCTGGCTCCTGGCCTCCTCGTAGCTCAGACCCTGCACATCCGGGACGAGGATCTTCGGGGAGCCCGTCGACACCGTCACCGTGACGGTGTCGCCCTTCTCGACGTCGGTGTCCGCCTTCGGGGTCTGGTCGCAGACCTCGCCCTTCGGGTACTTCGCGCACGCCTTGCGCTCGCCGACCTTGAACTTCAGTCCGACGTTCGTGGCCGAGTCCTTGGCCTCGGCCTCGGTCTCACCGACGAGATCCGGCGCCTTCATCTGCCCGTCACCGCCGCCCTCACCGCTGAACGCGAACTTCCCGATGAGGATCGCCCCCACCAGGACCAGCACGCCCGCGAGGATCAGCAGCCAGGTCGACGCGTTGCTCTTCTTCTGACGGCGGCCGTGGCCGGCCTCGTCCGAGCCGTAGCCCCCCTCGGGGCTGACCGGCGGCATCATCGCCGTCTGGCCGCCGTTCTGCGGGCGCAGCATCGCCGTCTGCTGGTCGGCCCCGTAGCCGTCGGTGCCGCCGTAGCCGACCGCGCCCATGGCGGCGGTGGCGGCGACGGGCTGGCCGTCCAGGCACGCCTCGATGTCGGCGCGCATCTCGTCGGCCGACTGGTAGCGGTAGTCCGGGTCCTTGGTGAGGGCCTTCAGGACGATGGCGTCCATCTCCGGAGTGATCTCTCCGTCGAAGACGCTCGGGGCCTGCGGCTCCTCGCGCACGTGCTGGTAGGCGACCGCGACCGGGGAGTCGCCGACGAACGGCGGCCGGACGGTGAGCAGCTCGTAGAGCAGACAGCCGGTGGAGTACAGGTCGGAGCGGGCGTCGACCTGCTCGCCCTTGGCCTGCTCGGGCGAGAGGTACTGGGCCGTGCCGATGACCGCGGCCGTCTGCGTCATCGTCATGCCGGACTCGCCCATGGCGCGGGCGATGCCGAAGTCCATGACCTTGACCTGGCCGTTGCGCGTCAGCATGACGTTCGCGGGCTTGATGTCGCGGTGGACGATGCCGTTCCGGTGGGAGTACTCCAGGGCCTGGAGGATGCCGATCGTCATCTCCATGGCCCGCTCCGGCAGCAGCTTGCGGCCGGAGTGCAGCAGCTCGCGCAGCGTGGAACCGTCGACGTACTCCATCACGATGTACGGGATGGAGACCCCGTCGACGTAGTCCTCGCCGGTGTCGTAGACCGCGACGATCGCCGGGTGGTTGAGCGAGGCGGCAGACTGGGCCTCACGGCGGAACCGGGCCTGGAACGACGGATCGCGGGCCAGGTCGACCCGCAGCGTCTTCACCGCCACGGTGCGTCCGAGGCGGGTGTCGTGCGCGAGGTAGACCTCCGCCATCCCACCACGGCCGAGCACCTGGCCCAGCTCGTACCGGCCGCCGAGGCGACGCGGCTCTTCCATAGCTAATCCAGCCCTCTCCGTCGGTCCCGACCGCACCTTTGTGTGGTCCGGCGGTGTGCTGTCCGGGCATACCGTACCCGGCTCGACTTGCGTGACCCGGACGCGACCGTCAGCCGATACCGGACCGGTACCGCAACGTGCACCGATGTGGAGTGGCCGTGACGGGCGTCACTTCTTGCTCTTGATGACCGCTTCCATCACGGACTTTGCGATGGGCGCGGCGAGCCCGCCACCGGAGATGTCACCGCGGTCGGCGTCGCTGTCCTCGACGACCACGGCGACGGCGACCGGCGACCCGGAGTCCGTCTTGGCGTACGAGATGAACCAGGCGTACGGGTTCTTGCTGTTCGCGACGCCGTGCTGGGCCGTACCCGTCTTGCCGCCGACGGTGACGCCGGGGATCTGGGCGTTGGTTCCGGTGCCCTTCTCGACGACCGTCTCCATCATCTGCTGGAGCTTCTGGGCGTTCTCCTTCGACAGCGGCTCGCTCATCTCCTTGGGCGAGTGCTTCTCGATGACGTCCAGGTTCCGCGCCTGGAGTTCGCTGACCATGTACGGCTCCATGAGGGTGCCGTCGTTCGCGATCGCGGAGGCGACCATGGCCATCTGGAGCGGCGTCGCGGCGGTCTCGAACTGGCCGATGGAGGACAGCGCGGTCTGCGGCTTGTCCATGTCCTCGGGGAAGTGCGAGGCGTTGGAGCGGACGGGCACGAACTGCTGTTCGTTGAACCCGAACTCCTTCGCCGTCTCCAGCATCTTGTCCTTGCCGAGATCGGAGCCGATCTTGCCGAAGACGGTGTTGCAGGAGACCTGGAGGGCCACCCGCAGCGTGGCGTTCTTGCAGGGCAGGTCGCCCTCGTTCTTCAGCGGGGTCGTGGTGTTCGGCATGGTCCACGGCAGCGGTGAATCGGTCTTCTCGTCGATGCCGTCGTACAGGCCGTGCTCAAGGGCGGCCGCCGCCGTGACCACCTTGAAGGTGGAGCCGGGCGGATAGGTCTCGCGCAGGGCGCGGTTGACCAGCGGCCTGTTCTCCTTGTCCTTGTCGAGTTCGAGGAACTTCTCGGCCTCTTCGTTGGTGTTGCCCGCGAAGTCGCCGGGGTCGTACGAAGGGGTGGAGGCCAGCGCCAGGATCGCGCCCGTGGACGGGTCGATCGCGGCGACCGCGCCCTTGCCCTTGCTCTTCAGGCCGTTGTACGCGGCCTTCTGCGCGGCGGAGTCGAGGGTCGTGACGACATTGCCGCCCTCCTTCTTCTCACCGGTCAGCATGTCGAGGGTGCGGCGGAAGAAGAGCCGGTCGTCGTTGCCGGTGAGGATGCCGTCGTCGATGCTCTCCAGCTGGGTGGCGCCGATGCGCTGCGAGGAGTAGCCGGTGATGGGGGCCCACATGGGCCCGTTCTTCCAGGTGCGCTTGTACTTCAGGTCGCTGCCCGGGGTGGCCTTCGAGCCGGTGATGGGCTTGCCGTCGACGATGATGTCGCCGCGCGGCTGGGAGTAGCGCTCGATGGTGACGCGGCGGTTCTTCTCGTGCTTGGCGAGGGTGTCGGCCTGGACGTACTGGAGCCAGTTGTCCCGGGCGAGCAGGGCGAGGACGAGCAGCCCGCAGAAGATCGCGATCCGGCGCAGGGGCTTGTTCACGGTCGGACCACCTGGGTCATTTCGGCGTCGGGGTTCGGGGCGGGGGACGGGGCGGGACGGCGCGCGGTGTCGCTGATCCGGAGCAGGATGCCGATGAGGGCCCAGTTGGCGATGACGGACGAACCGCCGTACGCCAGGAAGGGCATGGTCATACCGGTCAGCGGGATCAGGCCCATGACGCCGCCGGCGACGACGAAGACCTGGATGGCGAAGGCCCCGGAGAGGCCGATCGCCAGGAGCTTGCCGAACGGGTCGCGGGCGGCGAGCGCCGTGCGGACACCGCGCTCCACGATCAGGCCGTAGATGAGCAGGATCGCCATCACGCCGGCCAGACCCATCTCCTCGCCGAAGGTGGCGAGGATGAAGTCGGAGTTGGCGGCGAAGCCGATGAGGTCGGAGTGGCCCTGGCCGAGCCCGGTGCCGAGGACCCCGCCGGAGCCGAAGGCCATCAGGGACTGGGCGATCTGGTCACTGTTGTTCTGGATGACCGTGTCCGAGAACGGGTTCAGCCAGGCGTCCACACGCTGCTGTACGTGGGGCTCGAAAGAGGCCACGCTGACCGCGCCCACGGCGGACATCAGCAGACCGAACACGATCCAGCTGGTGCGCTCGGTGGCGACGTACAGCATCACGACGAACATGCCGAAGAACAGCAGCGACGTACCGAGGTCGGTCTCGAAGACCAGGATCAGGATCGACATCGCCCAGACGACGATGATCGGGCCGAGGTCGCGGCCGCGCGGCAGGTACAGCCCCATGAAGCGGCGGCTGGCCAGGGCGAGGGCGTCGCGCTTCACCATCAGATAGCCGGCGAAGAAGATCGCGATGACGATCTTCGCGAACTCACCGGGCTGGATGGAGAATCCGCCGACCCGGATCCAGATCTTGGCGCCGAACACATCCATGCCGAGGCCCGGCACGAGCGGCAGCAGCAGCAGGACGAGGGCGCCGACCATGGAGATGTACGTGTAGCGCTGTAGGACGCGGTGGTCCTTGAGCAGGAGCAGTACGCCGACGAAGAGCGCGACGCCGATCGCGGAGTACATCAGCTGGTTCGGCGCGGCCTCGACGAAGTTCTTGCGCTGCTGGAGCTTCTCCGACTGGTCGAGCCGCCAGATGATCACCAGCCCGAGGCCGTTGAGCAGCGTCGCCAGCGGCAACAGCAACGGATCAGCATATGCGGCGAACTTGCGTACGACGATGTGGCCGACGCCCGCGAGCAGGCCGAGGCCCATGCCGTAGCCGAGCATGCCGGTGGGCACCTTGCCCGTGAGCGCGAGGCCCACGTTCATGTAGGCGAACAGCGGGATGACGACCGCGAACGCGAGCAGTGCGAGCTCGGTGTTGCGCCGGCTCGGCGCACCGATCGCGCCGATCGTCGACGTGTGTGTAGTACTGCTCATGGCGTGCAGAGGCCCCCAACGGCTGCTTACTGCTTACCGCACAGCGGGACCAGCTTCTGCTCATCCTCGGAGAGGCTGGGGCCGGGTGTGGGAGTCGGTGCGGTCTTGGACTTGTTCTTGTCGGTCGGGTTGTTCTTGTCGTTCTTGTCGTTCTTGCCGGCCGGGTCGGTCGGGTCGGACGACGGGTCCGTGGTGGGGTCGTCGCCCGGGGCCTTGGACAGGCCGGTCGTGCCGCCCGCCTCACCCTCACCGGTCCGTGCGTTGTTCTCCCGCTCGACCTCGCGGCGCTCGGCGTCCTTCTTGCACGCCGACGCCTGGAGGCCCAGCTCCTGGATCTTGTTCTCGGCCTCGTCGAGGTTGCCCTCGGCGATGGTGGCCTCGACCTGCTTGCGCTGGTACGGCGGCAGGTACTTGAGTTCGATCTCGGGGTGGTCCTTCTCGACCTTCGACAGGCTGACCCACGCCAGGTCCTGGTCGATGCCGCGGTAGAGCGCGATGTGCTCGTCCTTCGTGCCCACGTAGTACTGGGTCTGGGTCCAGCGGTAGCCGCCGTAGAGGCCGCCTCCGATGACCGCGAGCGCGAGCACCGTGTAGAGGGATCTCTTGAGCCACTTGCGGTTGCCGCCGGGCTTCACGAAGTCTTCGTCGTCGTACGCCCCGAAGCCGCCCTCGGGGGCGTACCCCGTGGTGTCGCCGCTGCCGGGCGGGCCGAAGCCGCCACCCTGGCCGTGGGACGTCTGCGGCGGCACGGGGCGGCCGAGGCCGGAGGCGCGGCCCGCGGGCGTCTGCATGGCGCCGTCGTCCTGCGCCTGGAGTTGGTTCTCGGCGACCGCGCCGACCACCACGGGGGTGTCGGACAGCTGGCCCGCGAGAGTGTCGCCGCTGTCGATGTCCAGGACGTCGGCGACGATGACGGTGATGTTGTCGGGGCCGCCGCCGCGCAGCGCGAGCTGGATCAGATCCTGCACGGTCTCCTGCGGGCCCTGGTAGGAGGCGAGGGTGTCCTCCATGGTCTGGTGCGAGACGACTCCGGAGAGGCCGTCCGAGCAGATCAAGTAGCGATCCCCGGCGCGGACTTCGCGGATGGAGAGGTCCGGCTCGACGTGGTCACCGCTGCCCAGCGCGCGCATCAGCAGGGAGCGCTGCGGGTGGGTGGTGGCCTCTTCCTCGGTGATGCGGCCCTCGTCGACGAGGCGCTGCACCCAGGTGTGGTCCTGTGTGATCTGCGTGAGGACGCCGTCCCTCAGGAGGTACGCGCGCGAGTCGCCGACATGGACGAGACCGAGGCGCTGTCCCGTCCACAGGAGGGCGGTCAGGGTGGTCCCCATGCCCTCGAGCTGGGGGTCCTCCTCGACCATCAGCCGCAACTGGTCGTTGGCCCGCTGCACGGCCGTGCCGAGCGAGGTCAGGATGTCCGAGCCGGGGACGTCGTCGTCGAGCGTGACGAGCGTCGAGATGACCTCGGAGCTGGCCACCTCGCCCGCGGCCTGGCCCCCCATGCCGTCGGCGATGGCGAGGAGGCGCGGGCCGGCGTAACCGGAGTCCTCGTTCCCCTCCCGGATCATGCCTTTGTGCGATCCGGCGGCGAAGCGCAAAGACAGACTCATGCGCACCTCGCCCGTCGGCTCCGGGTACATCCGCACGGTGCCCACCCTCCGGTCGGGAGCGCGCCGGCGTCCAGTACCTGGACAGCCGCTTCGGCTCGCTCGCTCCGCTCGCGCTCTTTCATGACGTACTACTTCCGCAGCTCGATGACGGTCTTGCCGATGCGGATCGCCGTGCCCAGCGGAACGGGCGTCGGGGTGGTGAGTCGGGTCCGGTCGAGATACGTGCCGTTGGTGGACCCGAGATCCTCGACGATCCACTGGCCGTCCCGGTCCGGGTAGATCCTGGCATGCCTGCTGGAGGCGTAGTCGTCGTCCAGCACGATCGTCGAATCGTGCGCACGGCCCAGCGTGATGGTCTGGCCCTGTAGCGCGACCGTCGTCCCGGCGAGGATGCCCTCGGAGACGACGAGCTTGCTGGGGGCGCCGCGGCGCTGGCGGCCGCCACCGCCCTGCTGCTGGCGCTGTGGTGGTGGTGTGGCGGCCTGCTGCGCTCGGGCGGCCTGTTGCGGCCGCTCGCGGCGCGAACCGCGCTGAGTGACGCGCGTTCCGAACAGGTCGCTGCGGATGACCTGGACGGCCACGATCACGAACAGCCACAGAACGGCCAGGAAACCTAGCCGCATGACCGTCAGGGTCAGCTCTGACATTGCCCCCGCTTCACCCTTCGGCTTGCCGGTAAACGATGGTGGTTTGGCCCACGACGATCCGCGAGCCGTCGCGGAGCGTAGCGCGGGTGGTGTGCTGCCCGTCTACCACGATGCCGTTGGTAGACCCGAGATCCTGGATCGTCGAGGGCGTTCCGGTCCGGATCTCACAGTGCCGGCGCGAGACGCCGGGGTCGTCGATCCGCACATCGGCGTCGGTGCTGCGTCCCAGCACCAGCGTCGGGCGGGAGATCTGATGGCGGTTGCCGTTGATCTCGATCCAGCGCCGCACCTGGGCGCCCGGAAGTGGTCCGGCGCCGGGACCCGAGGGTCTGGCCGATGCCGGGGACTGGCCGCCGGGGCGGCCTCCGCCGGGCGGCGGCGCCGCCGGCATGGGAGGTGCCCCGCCGGGGCCCGCGGAGGGCGGCTGCGGATAGCCGTAACCCCCGCCGGCGCCGCGGCCGGGGGCCGCGGGGCCACTGGGGGCGCCGGGACCACCGGGGCCGGGGCCCGCGGGGGCGCTCTCCGGAGCCTGGGAGGTGCTGGAGGCGAGCGTGCGGCTGCGGACGCGGTACAGGCCGGTGTCGAGATCCTCGGCCTTCTCCAGGTGGACCTTGATGGGTCCCATGAAGCTGTAGCGCTGCTGCTTGGCGTAGTCGCGCACCATGCCGGACAGCTCGTCGCCGAGCTGCCCGGAGTAGGGGCTCAGGCGCTCGAAGTCGGGCGCGCTCAGCTCCACGATGAAGTCATTGGGGACGACGGTCCGCTCGCGGTTCCAGATCGTGGCGTTGTTGTCGCACTCGCGCTGGAGGGCGCCGGCGATCTCGACGGGCTGGACTTCGGACTTGAACACCTTGGCGAAGGTGCCGTTGACCAGACCTTCAAGTCGCTGTTCGAACTTCTTCAGGACTCCCATGGGGCACCTCCTCCGTCGTAGTCATCCTGGTACTGCTTACTGATCGTATCCACGCGCCGGGAAATCGGCTGGTTCCCCCTGTCCGCCCAGTCGACGAGTGTCGCCTCTCACAAGGCATGCCCGCACCAGCCTCCAGGGATCCTCCCAGGACCCCTGACGTGGCCCTGATTTCCGGATCAGGAAACCCTTCCGGGCAGCTGCCGGGGACGGCTGCCCGAGTCTCCTCTTACCAGGGATCGTAGAGGGGGCCCCGAGCCAGTGTCCCGCACCTGGCGCCGGACCCCGGCGAGCTGGCCGGGGGCGGCCCGTCTTGCGGCCCATCTTCCGGTCCGACTTGCGGTCCGACTTGCGGCCCGGGGCGCAAGTCGGGTCGCGGTCCGGATCGTGGTGCGGGTCGTGGCCCCCGGCTTGTCCGAGGGCGGGCCCCTTGGCAGGTGCCCGCCGAATACGGATGTGAATCCACCCTCGGCAGCGTGCTAATCTTCTGGATGTCGGCAGGCGCTCGCACCACACAGTGAGAGACCCAAAGACAGCACCCATGCGCGGGTGGCGGAATAGGCAGACGCGCTGGATTCAGGTTCCAGTGCCCGCAAGGGCGTGGGGGTTCAACTCCCCCCTCGCGCACCACGAGGAAGCGGTCCTCCTCCGGATGAAAGTCCGGAAGGGGGCCGCTTCTTTTTTGTGTCTGTTGGTGTGCGTGTTGCTGTGCGCGGGTTGTTGTACCCGGCGGCGTGGTGATGTATGTCACCGAAGTTATCCACAGGCTCTGACGGGGATCGGCACGCGGCGGTACTTTCGAGGCCTGGGTCACCTTCGAGGCCCGGGTCGGTGACGGTCGGCGGGCGGGGGCGATGGACATGGCGGAGCTGGTCGAGGGCGGGAGCTGGACGGTTCCTGGGCAGCGGGGGCAGCGGGAGCGGGCCTGTGGGAGGTTGCCGGAGGTGCCGGGGTTCGCGGCCCGGCCCACGGCCGCGCAGGAGTCGCCCAAGGGCGAGGGCAAGGCGCTGCGGGGGCGGGTCCCGCGCTCGGAGCACGCGCGGTTCGAGGCGGGCGCCGGGCGCCCCGACGCCGTGGCGGCCGTGGAGGAGTCGAACCGCAGCAGGCTCCCCGAGCTGGCGCCTATCCGGGTCGGCAGGATGACTGCCTCTCCCTTCGCGTTCCTGCGGGGCTCCGCGGGACTCATGGCGTACGACCTCGCGCGCGCCCCGCTGACCGGCATCGGCGCACAGATATGCGGGGACGCGCACGCGGCGAACTTCGGGCTGTACGCGGACGCGCGGGGCGGGCTCGTCATCGACCTCAACGACTTCGACGAGACGGCGCACGGCCCCTGGGAGTGGGACCTCAAGCGCCTCGCCACCTCCCTGGTGCTCGCGGGGCGCGAGGCGGGCGCGAGCGAGGACGTCTGCGCGGCGGCCGCGCTGGACGCGGCGGGGGCCTACCGCCGCACCATGCGGCTGCTCGCGAAGCTGCCCGCCCTGGACGCGTGGAACGCCATCGCGGACGAGGAGTTGGTCTCGCACACGGACGCGCGTGATCTCCTCGGCACGCTGGAGCGGGTCTCCGAGAAGGCCCGGCAGAACACGAGCGCCCGGTTCGCCGCGAAGTCGACGGAGCCGGTCGAGGGCGATGACGGGTCCGTGGGGCGGCGCTTCGTCGACGCCCCGCCGGTGCTGCGGCGCGTACCGGACGCGGAGGCGGCCGCGGTCGCCGCCTCCCTGGAGGGGTACCTGGGGACGCTCGCCGAGGACCGGCTGCCGCTGATCGGGCGGTACGCGATCCAGGACGTGGCGTTCCGGGTCGTGGGCACGGGAAGCGTCGGCCTGCGGTCGTACGTGGTGCTGCTGCTCGATCACCGGGGCGAGCCACTGGTCCTCCAGGTCAAGGAGGCGCGGCCCTCGGCGCTGCTTCCGCATCTGCCGGAGGCGGGCTTCGAGGCGCCCGCGGCCACGCACGAGGGACAGCGGGTGGTGCTCGGACAGAAGCGGATGCAGGTCGTCAGCGACTTCCTGCTCGGGTGGACGACGGTGGACGGTCGGCCTTTCCAGGTACGCCAGTTCAGGAACCGCAAGGGCAGCGTGGACCCGGTGTCGCTGACCGCCGATCAGATCGACGACTACGGCCGTATGACCGGCGCCCTGCTGGCCCGCGCCCACGCGCACAGCGCCGATCCGCGGCTCATAGCGGGGTACTGCGGCAAGGGGGACGTTCTGGACACGGCGATTTCGCGGTTCGCGACGGCGTACGCGGATCGTACGGAGGCGGATCACGCGTTGCTGGTGCGGGCGGTCAAGGAGGGGCGGGTGGCTGCTGAGGCGGGGGTGTGAGGCCGGGGTGTGAGGTGCGGTGTCGGCTTCCCGGGGGACGGTCGGCGCGGTGGGCGGCCGTGTTTCCGGGGCGGGCGGCTCTGTGGCCTACGCTGGACGGGTGACGATGCCGGAAGCCGAGCCGACGCAGCCCGAGACGCCTGAGACACCCGAGACTCCTGGCGAGGGGGCGGGGCGGCCGGGTCCCGGTGGGCGGCTCAAGGACCAGCTCAAGGAGCGGCTCAGGGCGCGGTCCGAAGAGGCGGGTGGGGAACCGGTCGCGGAAACGGGCGAAGAGCGGGCCGAGCGGCCCGAGGCGCGGCTCGAAAGGGCCGTACGCGCCGCCGAGCAGGCGCTGATCGAGTACGAGATCGCGTTGGAGACCTTCCGGGTGGAGGTCGAGAACTTCTCCCGCCTGCACCACCAGAAGCTCGGCCCGATGTACTCGCGCCTCGACGAACTGGACGCACGGATCGCCGAGGCCACCGCCGCTCGTACGGGCGACCCCGAGGACCGGCGCAAGGCGGACGAGGCGCGGGCTCGGGTGATGCCGATGCCGGGCATCGAGGAGCTGTTCCACGGCTGGATGGACGACGAGGGGCTCCACCCCGAGGCGGCGGCGATGCTGACCGATCAGTCGGTGCGGCCGCCGCAGCGTGTGCGCCCCAGCGAGGAGGCCCGCAAGCTCTACCGCGAGCTGGCCCGCAAGGCGCATCCGGACCTGGCGCAGGAGGAGGGCGAGCGGCAGCGGCGCGAGGAGTTCATCACGCGCGTCAACGCCGCGTACGCCCGTGGTGACGAGGCGATGCTGCGGGAGCTGTCCGAGGAGTGGGCCGCGGGGCCCGTGCCTGAGGAGCAGCGCCTCACGCGCAGCGAGGAGCTGTACGCCAGGCTCGAATGGCTCGCCCAGCGCAAGGAGCTCCTCTCCGTCCTCGCCAAGGAGCTGGAGGAGAGCGCGATCGGCGGGATGCTGCGGATCGCCCCGGACGACCCCGACGCGCTCCTCGACGAGATCGCCGAGCAGTTGCTCGCGCAGGTCGCCGAGCGGGAGGCCGAGCTGGAGCGGCTGACCGCGTCGCCCTGACCGCTGCGTCGGGCAGTCCCGTCCGCGGGCCGTTACGGGTCGGGTAGCGTCGGGGTATGGCTTTCGGATCTCATGTGCCCACCGTCGGCGTCGACGACCTCACGAACGACGACTTTCTGCTGGACGTCCGGGAGGACGACGAATGGCAGGCGGGCCACGCCGCGGGCGCGCTGCACATTCCGATGAGTGAATTCGTCTCCCGGTACGGCGAGTTGACCGAGGCCGCGCCGCAGGACGGCAAGGTCAACGTCATCTGCCGGTCCGGCGGGCGCTCCGCCCAGGTCACCATGTACCTCGGCCAGCAGGGCATCGACGCGGTGAATGTCGCCGGAGGCATGGAGGCCTGGGAGGCCTCCGGGCGACCGGTTGTCGACGACAAGGGGCAGCCGGGCACTGTCGTCTGAGTGTTCTCGGCGTCTCAACTGAGTGCGTGGGCCGCCAGCAGGTCGCCCAGGGCCTCCTCGTGCGCTGCCGCCGGGCCAAGGGCAAGTTCCAGCTGCTTGGCCCAGGCGTGGTAGCGGTGCAGGGGGTAGTCGGTGTCGGCGCCGAAGCCTCCGTGCAGGTGCTGGGCCGTCTGCACGACCCTGCGTACGCCGTCCGACGCCCAGATCTTGGCGACCGCCACGTCTCCCGCCACGGGCAGGGCGCTGTCCACCGCGGTGCTGACGCGCCAGGCGGCCTGCCAGAGGGTGGCCTCCATGGCGCGCAGGTCGATGTAGCGGTCGGCGGCCTGTACCGCCACGGCCTGGAACGTGGCGACGGGGTGCCCGAACTGCTCCCGCTTGCTGGTGTATTCACCGGTCATACGGAGGACGCGCTCACCCAGGCCCAGGGCGAGCGCGCAGGTGCCGGTGGCGAGCAGGTCGCGCAGCCGGTCCCAGGCGCCGTCGGCCTCGATGACGTCGGAAGCGGCGACGCGCACGGCCTCGAGGCGCAGCTGGCCCAGGCGCTCACCGCTGGTGGAGTACTGCTCGGCGAGGGTCAGGCCCTCGTGGACGCGCGGGACGAGGGTGATCACGGTGCGGCCCGCGGGGGTGCGGGCGGGCAGGACGACGAGGTCGGCGTTGTGTGCCCAGGGCACGGCCGTCTGGAGTCCGTCCAGGAGCCAGTCGTCGCCGTCGCGCTGGGCGGTGACGGCGAGTTCGGCAGGGTCGTGGCCGGTGCGGCCGCTGGCGGCGACCGTGAGGACGAGCTGCCCGTGTGCGGCCCGCGGCAGGACCCGCCGCTTCAACTCGGCGCTGCCATAAGTCTGTACGGCCGACGCGGCGGCGCTGCTCTCCAGGAGCGGCACCCGAGCGAGGACCTTCGCGGACTCGCGGAGCACCAGGCACAGGGCGATGGGGTCGAGGCCCACGCCGCCGTGCTCGGCGTCGACGAGCAGGCCGAGCAGGTCGGCGTCCGCGAGCCTGGACCACAGGGCGCGGTCGAAGTCCTCGGCGACGGCACCGGGCGTGAGGGCGGGGCTCGGCACCCCGTCCGGCGTGACGTCGGCGAAGAGCGCGCTGGCCGCCTCGACCACCGCCTGCTGTTCCTCGGTGAAGGTGAAGTCCACTGCCTGTCCTCCCGTGCACCGGCCGCTCGTACCTGACGGGGCGTCAAGATAGAACAGGTTCTAGCGGAAGGGAACAGTGGCGGCGCCCGCGCGCTCGCCTCCGCGCGGTTGCCTCTGGGGGGTCGCTTCCGGGCGGTTGCCTCCCGTCGGTAGCTCTGGTCGGTTGCCTCTCAGCGGTCGAAGTCCAACTCCACTGTGTCCGTGGTCGGGTGGGACTGGCAGGCCAGTACATACCCGGCCTCCGTCTCCTCCGGCTCCAGCGCGAAGTTCCGGTCCATGCGGACCTCGCCCGAGACCCGGAAGGCGCGGCAGGTCCCGCAGACCCCGCCCTTGCAGGCGTAGGGCGCGTCCGCGCGGTTGCGCAGCACCGTCTCCAGGAGGGTCTCGCCGTCCAGGACAGGCCACGTGCCCGAGCGGCCGTCCAGGGTCGCCGTCACCGTGCTGTGCGTGGGCGTGGCGGCCGGGGTCGCGGGCTCGGCCGCCACACCGCCGTCCACGTGGAAGATCTCCTCGTGGATGAGTCGGCGGTCCACACCGAGGCCGCGCAGGGCCCGCTCCGCACCCTGCACCAGACCGAACGGGCCGCACAGGAACCAGCCCCCGATCTCCGCCACCGGCAGCAGCGCGGGCAGGAGCCGAGCGAGCCGTTCCTCGTCGAGCCGCCCGGAGTCGAGGCCCGCCTGCTGTTCCTCCCGGGAGAGGACGGTCACCAGCTGGAAGCGGTCCGGCCAGCGGTCCTTGAGGTCGGCCACCTCCTCCAGGAACATCGTCGAGGCGGCGGTGCGATCGCTGCGTATCAGACAGAAGTCGGCCCGCGGCTCGCGCTCCAGGAGTGTGGTGACGATGGACAGCACCGGTGTGATCCCGCTGCCGCCGACCACCGCGGCGTAACGCCCGGGGGCGGGGTCCAGGGTGAAGCGTCCGGCCGGGGTCATCACCTCCAGCTCGTCGCCGACGGACAGCTCCTTGAAGGCGTACGTCGAGAAGGCGCCGTCCTCGACGAGGCGCACCCCGACCCGCAGCGTCCGCGGCTCCCCGGGGGCGTCGGGGCGCGGGGCGGGGGAGCAGATCGAGTACGTACGGCGGATCTCGGTGCCGTCGACGGAGCGGCGCAGGGCGAGGTGCTGGCCGGGGGTGAAGCGGTACTCTTCGCGCAGTGCGGACGGCACGTCGAAGGTCAGCGTGACGGAGTCGTCGGTGAGCCGGTCGACGGCCGCTACCCGGAGCGGGTGGAAGCGGGCCATCACAACTCCTTGAAGTGGTCGAAGGGTTCACGGCAGGAGGCGCAGCGGCGCAGGGCCTTGCACGCCGTGGAGGAGAAGCGGCTGAGCAGCTCCGTGTCGGTCGATCCGCAGTGCGGGCAGCGGATTGACAGGCTC
Source organism: Streptomyces sp. NRRL S-920 (assembly GCF_000717945.1). Taxonomy (NCBI): domain Bacteria; kingdom Bacillati; phylum Actinomycetota; class Actinomycetes; order Kitasatosporales; family Streptomycetaceae; genus Streptomyces; species Streptomyces sp. NRRL S-920. The sequence goes on along the minus strand of NZ_JODF01000049.1, from coordinate 15,099 downwards.
AGGGGGACGGGGCCGTCGGCCGGGTGGGAGCGCGGGGGCGCTATGCCGAACTCGGCCAGCTTGCGGCGGCCTTCGGCGCTGATGTCGTCCGTCGACCAGGCGGGGGAGAGCACCGTGCGCACGGAGACCTCGGGGATGCCGTGGTCGTGCAGCACCTGCTCTATGTCGGAGGTCATGGCCTCGATCGCGGGGCAGCCGGTGTACGTCGGGGTCAGCTCGACGTCGACCTTGCCGGGGGCGAGGACCCGCACGCCGCGCACGACGCCGAGGTCGGCCAGGGTCAGCACGGGCAGCTCCGGGTCGGGCACCGAGCCCGCGAGGGCCAGCAGCTCCGCCTCCAGCGCGGTGGGCGCGGTCGTCACCATGACGCCCCCGGGTGGCTGCGGTGCAGGTGCTGCATCTCGGCGAGCATCCGGCCGAACGGCTCGGTGTGCAGGCCCTGGCGTCCGGCGCCGGCCGTCCACGCGCCGGTCTGCGGGCCGTCGGGCACGGTCAGGGTGGCCCGCTTGATGACGGCCGTCACCGAGGCCGTCCAGCTCTCCCGCAGCGCCGGGCAGTCGACGTCGAGACCGGCCACCGGCTGGAACATCTCACCGGTGAACCGCCACAGCGCGTCGAGCCCGCGCTGCATCCGATCGTGGCTCTCGGCCGTGCCGTCGCCGAGCCGCAGCGTCCACTGCTCGGCGTGGTCCTGGTGGTAGGCGACTTCCTTGACGGCCTTCGCGGCCAGGGGCGCGAACTCGCCGTCGCCGGACGCCAACTGGCCGTACAGCAGGGTTTGGTAGGTGGAGAAGTACAGCTGGCGGGCGATGGTGTGCGCGAAGTCGCCGTTCGGCTGCTCGACCAGCTGGAGGTTGCGGAAGGCACGCTCCTCGCGGAGGTACGCCAACTCGTCCTCGTCGCCGGCCAAGGAGAGCAGGACGCGGGCCTGGCCGAGCAGGTCGAGGGCGATGTTCGCCAGGGCGACCTCCTCTTCGAGGACGGGGGCGTGCCCCGCCCACTCCCCCAGGCGGTGCGAGAGCACCAGGGCGTCGTCGCCCAGGGCGAGGGCGGGCAGGGCAGGCGTGGGCGCGGGGGTGGCGGTGGGTGCGGCCCCGGACGTGGGGAGGGAGGCGGGCGCGGCGGTCACAGGTGCTTCACCCCTTCCGGGATGTCGTAGAACGTCGGATGGCGGTAGGGCTTGTCGCCCGCCGGTTCGAAGAAGGAGTCCTTCTCGTCCGGCGATGAGGCGGTGATCGCCGTGGACGGCACGACCCAGAGGGAGACGCCCTCGCTCCTGCGGGTGTACAGGTCGCGGGCGTTGCGCAGGGCCATCTCCGCGTCCGGGGCGTGCAGGCTGCCGGCGTGGGTGTGGGAGAGCCCGCGACGGGAGCGCACGAAGACCTCCCACAGCGGCCAGTCGGTCGAGCTGCTCATGCTGTCGCCTTTCCGTGCTTCGCGGCATGGGCGGCCGCGGCCTCCCGGACCCAGGCGCCCTCCTCGTGGGCGCGCCTGCGCTGGGTGATGCGCTGGTCGTTGCAGGGGCCGTTCCCCTTGAGGACGTCCCAGAACTCGGTCCAGTCGATCGGGCCGAAGTCGTAGTGGCCCCGCGATTCGTTCCACACCAGGTCCGGGTCGGGGAGGGTGAGGCCGAGCGATTCGGCCTGGGGGACGCAGATGTCCACGAAGCGCTGGCGCAACTCGTCGTTCGAATGGCGCTTGATCTTCCACGTCATCGACTGCTCGGAGTGCGAGGACTCGTCGTCGGGCGGGCCGAACATCATCAGCGAGGGCCACCACCAGCGGTTCACCGCGTCCTGCGCCATCTCGTGCTGGGCCTCGGTGCCGCGGCTCAGGGCGAGCAAGGACTCGTACCCCTGGCGCTGGTGGAAGGACTCCTCCTTGCAGACGCGGACCATCGCGCGGGCGTAGGGGCCGTAGGAACAGCGGCACAGCGGGACTTGGTTGGTGATCGCCGCGCCGTCCACGAGCCAGCCGATCGCGCCGACGTCCGCCCAGGTCAGCGTGGGGTAGTTAAAGATCGATGAGTACTTCTGGCGGCCCGAGTGGAGCTTGTCGAGCAGCTCGTCCCTGCTGGTGCCGAGGGTCTCGGCGGCGCTGTAGAGATACAGGCCGTGTCCGGCCTCGTCCTGCACCTTCGCCATGAGGATCGCCTTGCGCCGCAGGGAGGGGGCGCGCGTGATCCAGTTGGCCTCCGGCTGCATGCCGATGATCTCGGAGTGCGCGTGCTGCGCGATCTGGCGCACCAGGGACGCGCGATAGGCGTCCGGCATCCAGTCGCGGGGCTCGATGCGCTCGTCGGCGGCGACCGCCTCGTCGAAGGCGGCCTGCTGCTCGGCCGTGCGCGCGGGCGGGGTCGCCTGGCGCGCTGCCTCGCCCGGCTCCGTCCCCGCCGCCTTGTGTGCGGCTGCTGTCGCCATCTCGGTCCCCCTCGACCTGAGCCAACCGACCGACCGATCGTTCGGTTCGTTTGAATTCAATGGTGCGGCGTGCCGCCATAAGGTGTCAACCCTGTGGATAACTTCGCGAACACTGTGCGCGACGGGCAGGCCTGAGTACCGTTCCGGCGGCAGGGTTCGGAGCGGGTGCGGGGAACGGGGAACGGGGCGGAATGGACGGGTATGAGGAGGGTTCCGACGGCGGACCCGCCGGTCCCGAGGGGCCTGAGAGGCCTGAGGGGCCCGGGAGACCTGAGGGGCCTGCCGACAGCCCGGAAACCGCGCCGGAAGCGCCGCCCGCAGCCGCGCCGGAAGCCCGCGTCGGCATCGCCGGGCTCAAGCTCGGCTATCAGATCGCCGCGGCCTGCGCTCTCGCGCTCATCGCCGTGGCCTCATGCGTGCATATCGGGATGCTCTTCTTCCACGTCGCCCCTTCGAACACCCTGACCAAGCAGCACGGCGACGTGATCGACGCGTGGGTCTACCCCGAGTTCGAGCAGAACTGGAAGCTCTTCGCCCCCAACCCGCTCCAGCAGAACATCGCGGTGCAGGCCAGGGCGGAGCTTCGTACGGCGGACGGAGGGGTGCGGACCACCGACTGGTACGACCTCTCCGCGCAGGACGGCGCCGCCATCGACGGCAGCCTGCTGCCCAGCCACACGCGGCAGAACGAACTCCGCCGCGCCTGGGACTTCTACGTCGGCTCGCACGACGCGCAGAATCGTCCCGTCGGCCTGCGCGGGCAGCTTTCGGAGCACTACATCCGCCGCATCGCGCACATGCGGCTCGACCGGGAGCGGCCCGGCGGTGAGGGCGACGCCATCGCGCGCGTGCAGCTGCGCTCCAGGACCACGAATGTGCGGCCGCCGAAGTGGAGCGAGGAGAAGGTCTCCCCGAAGCCGGTCTACCGGCTGCTCCCGTGGTGGCCGGTGGCGTCCGACGACCTGCCGCTCGCGGGTGCGGAAGGGGCCACCAGGTGACCCGTCTCGAACGCCCGCCGGCGCAGTGGCTCGGCAAGGTCACCGGGTTCGCCCTCGGCCCGTACCAGACCGCGGTGGTCCGTATCGGATTCGCCGCCACCTGGCTGTTCTTCCTGCTGCGCGAGCTGCCCCACCGCCACGAGATGTACGGTCCCGACGGCCCCTGGGACTGGGACATGGCCCGGCAGCTCATCTCGGGCAACGGTGCCTTCACCGCGCTGATGTGGTCGGACGGGCGGATCTGGTTCGAGGTCGTCTACGCGCTCGCGATCCTGAGCAGCGCCCTGCTGGTGCTCGGCTGGCGCACGCGCACGATGTCCGTGCTCTTCATGATCGGTGTGCTGTCGCTACAGAACCGCAGCATCTTCATCGGCGACGGCGGCGACAACGTCCTCCACCTGATGGCGACCTATCTGGTGCTCACCCGGTGCGGTCAGGTCTGGTCGCTGGACGCACGCCGCGCCGCACGCGCGCGTGCGGGAGACGTCGACCGGGTGGGGCCCGTCCTGTGGTGTGCCCTCGGGCTCGGCCTGTCCGCCGTGACGTTCATGGGAGAGCTGAGCGGCGGATGGCTGCTGATCTTCTGGGGGCTGTGGCTGGTCCACGGCCTGTGGTGGGCGGTGGGGCGCCGCGCCCCGCACAGCGAGCTGCGCAAGCTGCTCGATGTCATCGCCAACCTCACCCACAACGCGGGCCTACTCGTGATCATGGTCGAGGCCTGTCTGATCTACGCCACCGCAGGCTGGTACAAGATCCAGGGCAGCCGCTGGCAGGACGGTACGGCCGTCTACTACCCGCTGAACCTCGACTACTTCTCCCCGTGGCACGCCCTCTCCGAGCTGCTCTCGTCCAACGGCTTGATCCTGATGCTGGTGACCTACGGGACGGTCGCCGTGCAGGTCGCCTTCCCCTTCACCCTCTTCAACCGCCGGGTGAAGAACGTCCTGCTGGCAGCGATGATCTTCGAGCACGCCGTCATCGCCGTCGTCCTGGGGCTGCCGTTCTTCTCGCTCGCGATGATCACGGCCGACGCGGTGTTCCTGCCGGAGTCATTCCTGCGGCGCGTGGGCGGCTGGGTGGCACGCGCGCGTGGAGCACTGATTTCCCGTACGCCTCTCTCCCGTACGCCCCTCTCCCGCCTGGTGCGCCGGGGCGCCCCGCTGTCGCGGCAGCAGCGTCCCGCGGGCCGGCGGGACGAGGAACCCTCCGAGCACGCGCGCGTAGGCTTCACCCCATGAACAGGACGGACGCGGTGGACCCCGACGCCGCCGTGCGCGCCTGGCGCGCGCTCGCCGACACCTCCGTGCTGCTCGACGGCTTCCACGCGATCAAGCACGCGCTGCGCTTCGACGCACGGGTGCCGGTCGCGCTGACCGGTGACAGGGCCGGGGTGCTGGCCCTCGCGGACGAGCTGGCGCCGGACGTGAGGGACGCGCTGGACGCGCTCCTCGTGGAGGTCCCCGAGGAGCGGCTGCGCGCGCTGGTGCCGCGGCTGCACCCCACCGCAACGGCCGCCCTGGCGGTACGCCCTTCGCGCGCGGCCAATCTCGATGTGCTGGGCCGCATGCCGCGGACCGCGCCGGTCGTGGTGCTCGACGACCCCCGCAATCTGGGCAACGCCGGGGCGGTGATCCGGCTCGCCGCCGGGTTCGGCGCGACCGGTGTCGTCACGACCGGGACGCTCGACCCCTGGCACCCCACGGTCGTACGGGGTGGCGCGGGGCTGCACTTCGCGACGGCCGTGGAGCGGATGGACGTCGCCGGACTGCCGCCGGGGCCCATGTTCGCCCTCGACGCGGAGGGCGACGACATCCGGGGGCTGAAGCTCCCGGACGACGCGGTGCTCGCCTTCGGGTCCGAGCGCAGCGGCCTGTCGGCGGGGCTGCGGGAACGGGCCGATCACTTGGTGTCCCTGCCGATGCGCCCCCAGGTCTCCAGCTACAACCTGGCGACGAGCGTCGGCATGGCGCTCTTCCACTGGTCGGCGGGCAGGCCTCCGGGCCTGGAGACCTGAGCCCGCCGGGTCACGCTCCGCGCGCGGGTCACGCGTCCTTGCGGATCTCCACCACGCGGAAGCGGTTGGCGACGAACGCGCCGTCGCACAGCGCGGCGTTCGCCGCGGGGTTGCCGCCCGAGCCGTGGAAGTCCGAGAACGCCGCCGTCTGGTTCACATAGACCCCGCCCGTGAGGTTCAGCGACAGCTGGGCGCACTCCTCCAGGCAGGTCTCCTCGATGGCCGTGGAGACCTCTTCCGAGGTGGTGTACGCCCCTACGGTCATCGCTCCCTTGTCGCGCACCGTGCGGCGCAACAGCTCCACCGCGTCGGCGGCGGAGTCGACGGCGACCGCGAAGGAGACCGGGCCGAAGCACTCGCTGAGGTAGGCCGCCTCGGCGTCCGGCTTGGCGCCGTCCAGCTTGACGATCACCGGGGTGCGCACTACGGCGTCGGGGAAGTCGGGGTTCGTGACCGCCCTTGAGGGGAGGGCCACTTCGCCGAGGCCCGCGGCAGCCTCCAGGCGGGACTTCACGTCCGGGTTGACCAGCGCGCCCAGGATGCCGTTCGCCCGGGCGTCGTCGCCCAGGAGGCCGCTCACCGAGGCTGCGAGGTCGGCCACCACGTCGTCGTACGACTTGGCTCCGGCGTCCGTCTCGATGCCGTCGCGCGGGATGAGGAGGTTCTGCGGGGTGGTGCACATCTGGCCGCTGTAGAGGGACAGGGAGAAGGCGAGGTTGGCCAGCATTCCCTTGTAGTTGTCCGTCGAGTCGACCACGACCGTGTTGACGCCGGCCTTTTCCGTGTAGACCTGTGCCTGGCGGGCGTTGGCCTCCAGCCAGTCGCCGAACGAGGTCGATCCCGTGTAGTCGATGATCTTGATCTCGGGGCGCACGGCGAGCGTCTTGGCGATCCCCTCGCCGGGCCGCTCGGCGGCCAGGCAGACCAGGTTCGGGTCGAAGCCCGCCTCCGCGAGGACCTCACGGGCGATCCGGACCGTGAGCGCGAGCGGCAGCACCGCGCGCGGGTGGGGCTTGACCAGGACGGGGTTGCCGGTCGCGAGCGAGGCGAAGAGGCCCGGGTAGCCGTTCCACGTCGGGAAGGTGTTGCAGCCGATCAAGAGGGAGATACCGCGCGGCACGGGCGTGAACCGCTTGCTCAGGGCGAGGGGGTCGCGCTTGCCCTGGGGCTTGTGCCACTCGGCGGCGCCGGGCGTGCGGATCTGCTCCGCATAGGCGTACGCGATCGCTTCCAGGCCGCGGTCCTGGGCATGCGGGCCGCCCGCCTGGAAAGCCATCATGAAGGCCTGCCCGCTGGTGTGCATGACCGCGTGCGCCATCTCGTGCGTGCGGGCGCTGATCCGCGCCAGGATCTCCAGGCTGACCATCGCGCGGGTCTCCGCGCCCGCCTCGCGCCAGGCGCGCATCCCGGCACGCATGGCGGGCAGCAGCGTGTCGATGTCCGGGTGGGGGTAGGTGATCCCCAACTCCGGGCCGTACGGAGAGACTTCGCCGCCGACCCAGTCGTTCGTGCCGGGCTGGTCGAGGTCGAAGCGGGCGCCCTGGAGGGCGTCGAAAGCGGCTTTGCCCTCGGGCAGGCTCAGGCTGCCGCCCTCCCCGTACGCCTTGGGGTGCTCGGGGTGCGGGGACCAGTACGCGCGCGTGCTGATGGTCTCCAGCGCCTGATCGAGGGTGGACCGGTGCTTGGCGATCAGCTGGTGCGCGGTGAGTTCGGCGGCCATGACAGGACCAACTCCTCGTCGGTCAGCTCTCCATCGAGCTGGCGAGTGGGCGGGAACAGTGGGCAGGGACTGGCTGACAGAGCTAGAGTAACCGAACGATCGGTCGGGACAAGAGGGTCCGCCAAACCTGTGGACAACTTCTCCGGGCCACCCCGAACCCGGCGGTCGGCGGACCGTGCGGGAGGATCGCGAACATGACAGCACTCGAGCTCAGCAGCGCCGTTGCCGTGGTGGGCACCGGAACCATGGGGCAGGGCATCGCACAGGTCGCCCTGGTGGCCGGCCACCCCGTGCGGCTGTACGACGCGGCCCCCGGCCGGGCTAAGGCGGCGGCCGACGCGATCGGCGCCCGTCTGGACCGGCTCGTCGAAAAGGGCAGGCTCACGCCCGCGGACCGTGCCGCCGCGGCCGCCCGCCTCACGCCCGCCGACAGCCTCGCGGAGCTGGCGGGCTGCGGCCTCGTCATCGAGGCCGTCCTGGAGCAACTGGACGTGAAGCAGCGGCTGTTCCAGGACCTGGAGGACGTCGTCGACGGGGACTGTCTGCTGGCCACCAACACCTCCTCCCTCTCCGTCACCGCCATCGCGGGCGCCTTGGAGAAGCCGGGCCGCTTCGTGGGCCTGCACTTCTTCAACCCCGCGCCGCTGCTCCCCCTAGTCGAGGTCGTCAGCGGCTTCGCGACCGACGAGACGGCGGCCACGCGCGCGTACGAGACCGCGAAGGCCTGGGGCAAGACGCCGGTGCGCTGCGCGGACACCCCCGGCTTCATCGTCAACCGCGTCGCCAGGCCCTTCTACGCCGAGGCGCTGCGCCTGCACGAAGAGCGCGTCGCCGACCCGGCGACGATCGACGCGGTCCTGCGCGAGTGCGGCGGCTTCAAGATGGGCCCCTTCGAGCTGACCGACCTCATCGGCCAGGACGTCAACGAATCCGTCACGCGCTCCGTGTGGGAGTCGTTCTTCCAGGACCCCAAGTTCACCCCCTCGCTCGCCCAGCGACGGCTCGTCGAGTCACGCCGCCTCGGCCGGAAGTCGGGCCAGGGCTGGTACGCGTACGGGGATGGCGCCCCACGCCCGGAACCGCACACCGCCGGGCTCGAGCGGGCCCCGGAGTCCGTCACCGTCCACGGTGAACTCTTCGCCGCGGAGGCACTGCCCGGCCTCATGCGGGATGCCGGCATCCGGGTCGAGCAGGGCGAGGACGTGCCGAGCTACCCCGGCTCCATCGAACTGCCGGGTGGCGCGCGGCTCGAACTGGCCGACGGGATGTCCCCCGACGCCGCGGCGGAGCCCACGATCCACTTCGACCTCGCCCTGGACTACCGCACCGCGACCCGCATCGCCCTCGCCCCCTCCGGCAGGGTGAGCGAGCAGGCGCTGAAGGAGGCAATCGGTCTCTTCCAGGCGCTCGGCAAGAAGGTCAGCGTCATCGGGCCCGCCCCGGGGATGATCGTCGCGCGCACGGTGTGGATGCTGATCGACTTCGCCCTGGATGCCGTCGGCCGCGAGGTGGCGGACGCCGAGGACGTCGACACCGCCATGCGCCTCGGCGTCAACTACCCGCTCGGACCGATCGAATGGGGCCGCCGCCTCACCGCGTACCGCGTGGCCGAGGCGCTGGACCTCCTGCACGACGAGTACCCCACCGGGCGTTACGCGCCCTCCCAGGCCCTGCGGCGCCAGGCCGTGCGAGAGGAGTACTCATGACCACCGCCCGGCGGGACACGTACACCCCGGAGACGCTGCTCAGCGTCGCCGTCCGGGTCTTCAACGAGCGTGGCTACGACGGCACGTCCATGGAGCACCTCTCCAAGGCGGCCGGCATCTCCAAGTCCTCGATCTACCACCACGTGGCGGGCAAGGAGGAACTGCTGCGCCGCGCGGTGAGCCGGGCGATCGACGGGCTCTTCGGGATCCTCGCCGAGGAGCACGCGCGCGTGGGCAGCGCCGTCGAGCGCCTCGAATACGTCACGCGCCGCACGGTGGAGGTCCTGGTCGCCGAGGTGCCCTATGTGACGCTGCTGCTGCGCGTGCGCGGCAACACGGACACCGAGCGGTGGGCCCTGGAGCGGCGCAGGGAATTCGACCAGCAGGTGGCCGAGCTGCTGAAGGAGGCCGTCGCGGACGGCGACCTGCGCTCCGACGTCGAGCTGCGCCTGGCCACCCGGCTGCTCTTCGGAATGATCAACTCCATCGTGGAGTGGTACCGGCCGGAGAGCCGGGGAGCGGCCAACGGCGCGGAGATCGCCGACGCCGTCGTACGGCTGGCCTTCGCGGGGCTGCGCACCGAACGCTGAACCTAGGAGTCGGCGCGACGGCCGCTCGGGCGGCCGTCGGTCAGCTCTCGGGCTCCATGTCGTCCTCCTCGAAGACCAGCAACGTACGTGTGCTGAGGACTTCGGGGATGGACTGGAGGCGGGTGAGCACCAGCTCGCGCAGGGCGCGGTTGTCCGGCGTGTGCACCAGGAGCAGTACGTCGAAGTCGCCGCTGACCAGCGCGATATGGGACGCACCCGGGAGTGCGCGCAGATGCTCGCGCACCGTACGCCAGGTGTTCTGGACGATCTTGAGCGTGATGTAGGCGGAGGCGCCCTGCCCGGCGCGCTCGTGGTTGATCCGCGCCCCGAAGCCCCGGATGACGCCGTCGTCGATGAGGCGGTTGATGCGCGCGTACGCGTTGGCCCGCGACACATGGACGCGCTCGGCCACGGAACGTATCGACGCGCGACCGTCCGTGTGCAGGATCTGGAGGATGTCGCGGTCGATGGCGTCCAGGGGCCGAGGATCCGGCACCCGGGCCTCCGGAGGTCGGGGCTCAGGCATTCGGGCCTCCGGTACTCGGGGCGCAGGCGCCCGGGCCTCCGGTCGGGGCTCTGGCACCCGCGGCTCCGGTACGCGGGATTCCGGTACTCGGGGCTCCGGTGGGCCGCCGGCGTGCTGGTCGGCCATTCGTTCAGATGCCATGTCCCCCCGCCTCCCTACCATGGACGTACTGCATCCATCCCAGGCTGTGCAGAACCGTTTGTCCACAGCCTGGAGGTGCCTGTAGCCAAAATGTGCCGACGACCGAACAATCGGTAGGTGAGGCGCATCACATCGCTGCGCCTCTTTTGCCGCTCCCCACGAGGAGTCCGCTTCCCCAGGAGGTGCCGTCATGACGGTCATGGAGCAGCGGGGCGCCTACCGGCCGACCCCGCCCCCTGCTTGGCAGCCCAGGACCGACCCCGCGCCGCTGCTGCCGGACGCCGAGCCGTACCGCGTCCTCGGCACCGAGGCCGCCGGGAAGGCCGACCCGGGGCTGCTGCGCCGGCTCTACGCGGAGCTGGTGCGCGGACGCCGTTACAACACGCAGGCGACGGCACTCACGAAGCAGGGCAGGCTCGCCGTCTACCCCTCAAGCACCGGCCAGGAGGCCTGCGAGATCGCCGCCGCGCTGGTGCTGGAGGAGCGGGACTGGCTCTTCCCCAGCTACCGGGACACGCTCGCCGTGCTCACCCGCGGCCTCGATCCCGTGAGCGCCCTGACGCTGCTGCGCGGCGACTGGCACACGGGATACGACCCGCGCGAGCACCGCATAGCGCCCTTGTGCACCCCACTCGCCACGCAGCTGCCGCACGCCGTGGGCCTGGCGCACGCTGCCCGTCTCAAGGGCGACGACGTGGTCGCGCTCGCCATGGTCGGCGACGGCGGCACCAGTGAGGGCGACTTCCACGAGGCGTTGAACTTCGCCGCGGTGTGGCGGGCGCCCGTGGTCTTCCTCGTGCAGAACAACGGCTTCGCGATCTCCGTACCGCTCGACAGGCAGACCGCCGCCCCCTCCCTGGCCCACAAGGCCGTCGGGTACGGCATGCCGGGACGCCTGGTGGACGGCAACGACGTGGCCGCGATGCACGAGGTCCTCGGCGAGGCGGTCGCCCGCGCGCGGGAGGGCGGCGGGCCGACCCTGGTCGAGGCGATCACGTACCGCATGGAAGCCCACACGAACGCCGACGACGCCACGCGCTACCGCCACGACGACGAGGTCGCGGCCTGGCGCGACCACGACCCGATCCTGCTCCTGGAGCGGGAGCTGGTGGAGCGCGGCCTCCTGGACGAGGACACCCGGCGACGGGCGAGCGAGGACGCCGAGGCCATGGCGGCCGACCTGCGCGAACGCATGAACAAGGACCCCCTCCTGGCCCCCATGGACCTCTTCACGCACGTGTACGCCGAGCAGACCTCGCAACTACGGGAGCAGGCGGCGCAGTTGCGGGCCGAGCTGGAAGCGGCCGCGGAAGAGACGGAAGCGGCGGCATCGGCGGAATCGGCGAAGGGGGAGACGCGATGACCACGGTCGCGGCGAAGCCGGCCACCAAACCGGCCACCATGGCGCAGGCGCTCGGACGAGCGCTGCGCGACTCCATGGCCGAGGACTCCTCCGTGCACGTCCTGGGTGAGGACGTCGGGGCTCTCGGTGGTGTCTTCCGGGTCACCGACGGGCTCACCAAGGAGTTCGGCGAGGAGCGCTGTACGGACACACCGCTGGCCGAGGCGGGCATCCTGGGGACGGCGGTCGGCATGGCGATGTACGGCCTGCGGCCCGTCGTCGAGATGCAGTTCGACGCCTTCGCCTACCCCGCCTTCGAGCAGCTGATCTCGCATGTGGCGCGCATGCGCAACCGCACCAGGGGCGCGATGCCGCTGCCCATCACCGTGCGCGTGCCCTACGGCGGCGGGATCGGCGGCGTCGAACACCACAGCGACTCGTCCGAGGCGTACTACATGGCGACGCCGGGCCTGCACGTGGTCACGCCCGCCACGGTCGCCGACGCGTACGGCCTGCTGCGGGCCTCCATCGCCTCCGACGACCCGGTCGTCTTCCTGGAGCCGAAGCGGCTGTACTGGTCCAAGGCGGACTGGAACCCGGACGCACCCCAGAGCGTTGAACCGATAGGCCGCGCGGTGGTGCGGCGCCCGGGGCGCAGCGCCACGCTCATCACGTACGGCCCGTCCGTGCCCGTCTGCCTGGAGGCGGCCGAGGCCGCCCGCGCCGAGGGCTGGGACCTCGAAGTGGTCGACCTGCGCTCGCTGGTGCCCTTCGACGACGAGACGGTCGCCGCGTCCGTACGACGCACGGGCCGGGCTGTCGTCGTGCACGAGTCGAGCGGCTTCGGCGGGCCCGGCGGGGAGATCGCCGCGCGGGTCACCGAGCGGTGTTTCCACCACTTGGAGGCGCCGGTGCTGCGGGTCGCGGGGTTCGACATCCCGTATCCGCCGCCGATGCTGGAGAAGCACCATCTGCCGGGCGTCGACCGGATCCTGGACGCGGTCGCGCGGTTGCAGTGGGAGGCGCAGAGCTGATGGCGCAGGTGTTGGAGTTCAAGCTGCCCGACCTCGGCGAGGGGCTGACGGAGGCCGAGATCGTCCGCTGGCTCGTCGAGGTCGGGGACGTCGTCGCCGTCGACCAGCCGGTCGTCGAGGTCGAGACGGCCAAGGCGATGGTCGAAGTGCCGTGTCCCTACGGAGGCGTCGTCACGGCCCGCTTCGGTGAGGAAGGCGTGGAACTGCCCGTCGGGGCGCCGCTGTTGACCGTCGCCGTCGGGGCCCCTGCCGCTCCTGGCGCACCGGTCGGGGCCCGCGCGCCGGAGGAGCCCGCCGAGCGGGCGCTGCAAGCGGCGGCCGAGGAGTCTTCCGGCAATGTCCTGGTCGGTTACGGCACCGCGGCCGCGCCTGCCCGCCGCAGGAGGGTGCGGCCCACCCGGCCGGCCCTGGAGGTGCCCGCCGCGCTCTCCGGAGAGGCGCTCTCCGGAGGGGCGGACAGTCCGTCCACGCGCGTGGACGGTCCTGTGCCGGTGATCTCCCCACTCGTACGCAGGCTGGCGCGGGAGCATGACGTGGATCTGCGCGCGCTCGCGGGCTCGGGCCCCGATGGGCTCATCACGCGGGCCGACGTCGAGGCGGCCATCGGCGCGGGCACGGCGGACACGGCGGACGCACGTGAGGCCGTGGCTTCCGAGGCACGCCGCCAAGTGGACGCGGGGCAGGAGCCCACGGGCACGGGCGTGGCGTCCCGGCATCCGCTGACCGGCGTCCGGGGCCTCGTCGCGGACAAGATGTCCCGCAGCAGGCGTGAGATACCGGAGGCCACCTGCTGGGTCGACGCCGACGCGACCGAGCTGCTCGCCGCCCGCGCCGCCATGAACGCCGCTGTGACGGAGCGCGACGGCCAGAAGGTGTCGCTGCTCGCGCTGTTCGCCCGTATCAGCGTGGCCGCGCTCGGCCGGTTCCCGATGCTGAACTCCAGCGTGGACATGGAGGCGCGGGAGGTGCGCCGGTTCGCCGACATCCACCTCGGGTTCGCCGCGCAGACCGATCGTGGCCTGGTCGTCCCCGTCGTACGGCACGCGCAGACACGGACGACGGAGTCGATCAACGCCGAGCTGATCCGGCTCACCGAGGAGGGGCGGGCCGGGAAGCTGACCCCCCGCGACCTCACCGGGGGGACGTTCACGCTGAACAACTACGGCGTGTTCGGGGTCGACGGCTCCACGCCGATCATCAACCACCCCGAGGCGGCCATGCTCGGCGTGGGCCGGATCGTGCCGAAGCCGTGGGTGCACCAGGGGGAGTTGGCGGTGCGGCACGTGGTCCAGCTGTCGCTCACGTTCGACCACCGGGTGTGCGACGGCGGTACGGCGGGCGGCTTCCTGCGGTATGTGGCGGACTGCGTCGAACAGCCGGCGGTGCTGCTGCGGTCGGTGTGAGGCGGGTGTCGGAGTGAGGGGGCGCTCGGAGCGGGTGTCCGGGCGCTGGAGTGAGGGGGCGTGGGGCGCGTTCGGGGCCCGCGTGGGGGAGCGGGGGCGCCCCGGCGCTCCCTGGTGACGTAAGTCCCTTGCCCTGAGCGCCCTTAGCGGGGTGGCAATGATCCTCCGTATGCCCATACTCAGGGGGTGACCGCGAACGAGGGTGCCTCCTATGACGCCGTGGTGCTCGCAGGTGGCGGCGCCGCTCGGCTCGGCGGCGCCGACAAACCCGGCGTGCGCGTCGGCGGGCGGACGCTGCTCGACCGGGTCCTGACCGCCTGTTCCGGCGCCGGGACCACCGTCGTGGTGGCCGCGCCGAGGCCGACCGCGCGGCCCGTGGTGTGGGCGCGCGAGGAGCCGCCGGGCGGCGGGCCGCTGGCCGCGCTGGACGCCGGGCTGCGGCGCACCGCGGCGGAGCGGGTGGTGGTGCTCTCCGCGGACCTGCCGTTCCTGGCGGAGCCGACCGTACGCCGTCTGCTGGGCGCCCTGCGGGAGAGCGGGGCGGACGGGGCGGTTCTCACCGACCCGGAAGGGCGTGATCAGCCGCTCGTCGCGGCCTATCGCAGTGCGTCGCTGCGGCGGGGGATCGCGGAACTCGCGGGCACGGGTGAAGGCGGCGGGCTCGGCGGGCTGCCACTGCGGCGGCTCGTTTCGCGGCTCGGTCTGACCCGGGTAGCCGATCCCGTCGCCGCCTTCGACTGCGACACCTGGGACGACATCGCCACCGCGCGGGCGCGGATCAGGGAGCATGGGCATGTGTTGGATGAATGGATTTCCGCAGTCAAGGACGAGCTGGACATCGACCTCGACGTCGATACCGGCATGCTCCTCGACCTCGCCCGCGACGCCGCGCACGGTGTGGCCAGGCCGGCGGCACCGCTGACCACCTTCCTCGTCGGCTACGCGGCAGCGCAGGCCGCTGCGCGGGCGGGGGCGACGGGCGGAGCCGAAGCCGTCGCCGACGCGTCGCGCAGGGCCGCGGCGCTTGCCGACCGCTGGGCGGAGGAGGCCCAGCAGGGTGCGACGCCGGGGGCCGGGGCCGCCCCCACCACCCCCCCAAATCCGCAGACCTCGCCCTCGCAGACCTCCCCCTCGCAGCCGCAGGCCTCGCCCTCGCAGTCGCAGGCCGCCGCCCCTGCCTCGCAAGCCCCCCACACCCCCAACAC
>NZ_JODF01000048.1:0-62781 GCF_000717945.1 Streptomyces sp. NRRL S-920 | reverse complement strand
CGGTAGCACCCCCGGCGCCGCCCCCGGCACCGCCCCCACCCCCGGCACCTCCGCAATGAGCCGGAACCGACCCCGCGTGCACGTGGAGTCCAGTGAGCCGCCCACCTCCGCCAGGCGCTCCCGGAGGCCGGCGAGGCCGGATCCGCCGGGCGGGGTTGAGGGGGCGGGGTCCGTGCCCCGAGGTGGCGCGTCCGGTGCCCCGTCGTTCTCGACGGTCAGCGTCGTACGCCCTTCCGCGACCGTCAGGGAGATGTCGCACCGCGTCGCGTCCCCGTGCCGCAGCACGTTCGTGGCCGCCTCCCGTACGACCCATCCCAGGGCCGACTGCACGGGGGCGGGCAACCCGGCCGCCGAGCCGGTCACCCGGCAGCCGATCCCGGCCGCTTCCAACACGCCCTGCGCGCCGAGGAGTTCGACCCCGAGGTCCGCCTCGCGGTAGCCCCGTACCACTTCCCGCACCTCACGCTGCGACTCCTGCGCGATCCGCTGCACCTCGACCATCTGGTCGACGGCCTCGGGCCGCCCGCGTCGGGCGAGCTGCACCGCCAGTTCGCTCTTGAGCGCGATGACGGCGAGGTTGCGGCCCATGACGTCGTGCAGGTCACGCCCGAACCGCAGCCGCTCCTCGGCGACCGCGAGCCGCGCCTCGACCTCGCGGGCCCGGTCGGCCTCCCACATCACGGAGAGCGTCCACGCGCCGCAGCGCGCGGAGAGCAGCGTCAGCAGCCCGGCGAAGGCGATGAGGGCGGCGAACCCGGCGAGCCGCCCGTCGCGCACCCCGATGGCGGCGAAGGCGGCCACGGCCGCCACGTCGATCAGCGCGACCCGGACGAGGAAGCCGCGGACCGACACGGCGAAGGCGAGCGCCTGGCAGAACGGCACCGCCAGATACAGCGTGGTGAAGCCGATCATCCCGTCGGCGACGCCGTCCACCGCCTCCAGGCCGAGTACGAGCCCCAGCGCGAGCGCCAGCAGGCAACCGGCGACGGCGAGGTCGCGGCGCGGCGCCGCGGCCCGCCTCAGGTAGTGGTCGACCGAGCGCCGCAGGCTGCGGTTGACGTGCACGCCTTGCAGGGCGCCGACCGCGATCAGCGTCCAGCCGAGGACTTGTGGGACGGGCTCTGGCCGCAGGCTCAGGCCGAGGGGCAGCGAGCCCCAGCTGAGGAAGAAGAGCCAGGGCATGGCGTGCCACATGGCCATGCTCTGGAACTCGACCTTCTCGATCTTGCTCCGGCCCTGCCAGCCACGCTGCAAGGCCCGTATCCGGCCGACCACGCGGATCCCCTTCCTCAGTGCCGGGGTTCCCAGCGGAACCATCGCCGTACAGCGAACACGGACACCAGGGTCCAGGCCACCGCCGTGGCGACGGCACCGAGGGCCTCGCCGGCCGAGAGCCCGCCGGTCCAGCCGCCGCGCACGAGTTCGATCACCGGGGAGAGCGGAAGGAGTTCGCAGACCGAGGCGAGCGTGTCGGGCATCATTTCGAGCGGCACGGCGAGCCCCGAGCCCAGCATCGACGCGAAGATCAGCGGCATGCTCATGACCTGCGCGGTCTCGGCGGTCCTGCTGAAGCTCGCCGTGACGGCCGCGAGCGCGCCGAACATCACGATGCCGAGCAGTATCCCGAGGACGGGGAACAGCGCGTTGTCGGGCGCCCCCGCGTCGAGCAGCGTGAGGCACCCGGCCACGAGCGCCAGGATCTGCGCGAGGCCGATGGCGACGGCGGGCAGTGAGGCGCCCACCAGGATCTCGTGGTCCCGCAGCTCTCCGGTGCGCAGCCGCTTCAGTACGAGTTCCTCGCGCCGGGCGACGAAGACGCCGATCAGGGAGCCGTAGACGGCGAAGACCAGCGAGAAGCCGATGGCGGACGGCAGGACCATGGTGCCGACGGAGAGCCCGACCTCCTTCAGCTCGCTCTCGCTCATCGCCGACATGACGCTGAACGGCAGCGCCACCGGCACGAACAGGGCCGCGAACAGCGTCCCCTTGTTCCGCCCGAGCAGGGTCAGCTCGGCGCGCGCCAGCGCCCGCATCCGCCCCGCGGGGGTCGTCAAGGTCACCGTGCTCATGCCGCCATCTCCTCCTCGTCCTCGGCGAAAAGTCCCGCCGAGCCCCCGCGCTCTCCGCGCTCGCCACGCTTCATGCGCTCTCCGCGCTCCCCGCCCTCGGCCGTCCGCGCGATCCGCAGGAACGCCTCCTCCAGCGAGGCCGCCCGCACATCGAGCGAGCCCAGTTCGACCCGCGCGTCCCTGGCCCACAACAGCAGGCCGGTGGCGGTCCGTTGCAGCTCGTTCGTCCGCAGGGTCACGCGGCGCCCCTCGCTCTCGTGCCCGCTGACGCCCAGCTCGGCGAGCGGCGGCAGATCACCGACGAAGTACCCCTCGGGCAGTTCGAAGGAGACGTGGGAAGGCTGCGCGGCGACGACGTCGGCGACGCGCCCCTCGGCGGCGATCCGCCCCTCGTGCAGGATCGCGAGCCGGTCGGCGAGCACCTCGGCCTCTTCCAGGTAGTGCGTGGTGAGCAGCACGGTCGTGCCGTTGTCGCGCAGGTCCCTGACCAACTCCCAGGTCTCGCGGCGCCCTTCGGCGTCGAGCCCGGTGGTGGGTTCGTCGAGGAAGAGCACCTCGGGCCGCCCGATGAGCGCCATGGCCAGGTCGAGCCGCCGCTTCTCGCCGCCGGACAGCTGCTTCACGCGTACGCCGGACCGCTTGCCGAGCCCCACGATCTCCAGGGCCTCCGCGACGGGCCGGGCCCCGCTGGTGCACCCGGCCCACATCCGTACGGTCTCGGCGACCGTCAACTCCGTGGGGAAGCCGCCCTCCTGGAGCATCACGCCGATGCGCGGCCGCACTGCGGACCGCTCGGTGTACGGGTCGTGTCCGAGCACCCGGACCCGCCCGCCGGCCGGTGCGGCGAGGCCCTCCAGGAGTTCGACGGTGGACGTCTTTCCGGCGCCGTTGGTGCCGAGCAGCGCGAACAGCTCCCCGCGGCCCACGCCGAAGGAGATCCCCCGTACCGCCTCGAAACCGCCCCCGTACACGCGCCGAAGATCGGTCACGGCGATCACTTGGTCAGTCATGGAAGAAGCTTGCCCTGGTCAGGGGCGCGGCAGCAGTGCGGCCTGTCATCGGCCCGCATGACAAATGTCAGAACGCGCCGCGTCGCGAAGCCACAGGCACACGAAGAAGGCCCCGGTCGAACCGACCGGGGCCTTCTTGAAACTGGAGCGAACGACGAGGTTCGAACTCGCGACCTCAACCTTGGCAAGGTTGCGCTCTACCAACTGAGCTACGTTCGCATTGCATCCGAACAGCTTTCACTGATCGGCGCGAGCATCAGCTTACCGCAACCAGAAGACTGGTCGGTAGGCGATGCGGAGCGGGTGACAGGAATTGCACACTGCGCCTTCCCCCTGGAAGGGGGATGTTCTACTACTGAACTACACCCGCACGACTCCGTGAGGTCCGGCCTTTCGGCCTTGCCCCTCGGCGTGCTCCAGACTCTAGCTGACCAGCGGGGGTGCAGCGCAAGTCGGTGCCCGCGAGGGGCTCGGACCGGGGTGGGGCGCGGGGTCAGTTGGCGGCCTCGAAGGCCTCGTAGACCCGCTTGGGGATGCGGCCGCGCGGCGGCACGTCCATCTGGTGCGAGCGGGCCCAGGCCCGTACGGCCGACGGGTCGGGGGAGACGGCCGTGTGCCGGTACACCTTCCCGGACTTCGAGTGCTTGCGGGCCGCCTCCAGGTAGGGGGCGAGCGCCGTGCGCAGTTTCTTGGCATTGGTTTGGTTGAGGTCGATCTCGTACGACTTGCCGTCAAGACCGAACGCGACCGTTTCCGCCGCTTCCCCGCCGTCCATGTCGTCAAAGAGTGTGACTACGACACGCTGCGCCACGAATATCGGTCCCTTCGTGCGGCTCCACCACGCTGACGTGCGATGATGCCGACTGTCCGGCTGTTATGGGGAAAGTATCGACTATTGCCTTTTCCTTTGTACAGTGCTTGGCAATGCATTGTGAAGCCCGGCCGAATATCTCCGCGTGTCCGCCCTCAATGCGGGGCCGTGATCTTTTCCTGGATTCCTCGTGGAGATGTCCCGTTCGAAACCTTCCGGACCGCTGGAACGTGACCGCCATCACGTAGGTTTCTACGAATCTACGCGAGTAGAAATTTTGTGCCGGTAGTCTGAAGGCACCTGCTCAGCACCGTGCAAGCAGCACACGCCAGCACCACACACCGGGAGTGCCAGTGGCACGCGTCGTAGTCGACGTCATGCTCAAGCCGGAGATCCTCGACCCCCAGGGCCAGGCGGTGCAGCGTGCACTGCCGCGCCTCGGTTTCCAGGGCATCTCCGACGTACGTCAGGGAAAGCGTTTCGAACTCGAGGTGGACGGGCCGGTCGACGACGCGGCCCTCGCCCGTATCCACGAGATGGCGGAAACCTTCCTCGCCAACACCGTGATCGAGGACTTCGTCGTAAAGGTGGAGGACGAGAAGGCGGGGGAAGGAAAGTGACCGCTCGAATTGGCGTCGTCACTTTCCCCGGGACCCTCGACGACCGCGACACCCAGCGCGCCGTCCGCGTGGCGGGCGCCGAGGCCGTGCCGCTCTGGCACAAGGACAAGGACCTCAAGCAGGTCGACGCCGTGGTGCTGCCCGGCGGTTTCTCCTACGGCGACTATCTGCGGGCCGGCGCCATCTCCCGTTTCTCCCCGGTGATGGAGTCCGTCATCGAGCAGGCGAAGGCCGGGATGCCGGTCCTCGGCATCTGCAACGGCTTCCAGGTCCTCACCGAGACGCACCTCCTGCCCGGCGCGATGCTGCGCAACAACCACCTGCACTTCATCTGCCGCGAGCAGAAGCTGCGCGTGGAGAGCGACCGGACCGCCTGGACCGCCGACTACACGCCCGGCCAGGAGATCTCGATCCCGCTCAAGAACATCGACGGGCAGTACACCGCCGACGAGCGGACCCTGGACATGCTGGAGGCCGAGGGCCGCGTCGCCTTCCGGTACCTGGACGGCAATCCGAACGGCTCGCTCCGTGACATCGCCGGCATCACCAACGAGGCGGGCAACGTGGTCGGCCTCATGCCGCACCCCGAGCACGCGGTCGAGCCGCTCGTCGGGACCGGCCGCACCGACGGCCTCGGATTCTTCACCTCGATCCTGAAGAAGCTGGTCAACGCATGACTCTGGACACCGTCAAGCACGCAGCAGAGACCCCCGACGTCAAGCTGCCCTGGGCCGAACTGGGCCTGAAGGAAGACGAGTACGAGCGCGTCCGCGAGATCCTCGGCCGCCGCCCGACCGGCGCCGAGCTGGCCATGTACTCCGTCATGTGGTCCGAGCACTGCTCGTACAAGAGCAGCAAGGTCCACCTGCGGCAGTTCGGCGAGAAGGTCCCGGCCAACGACGCGATGCTCGTCGGCATCGGGGAGAACGCCGGTGTCGTCGACGTCGGCCAGGGCTACGCGGTCACCTTCAAGGTCGAGTCGCACAACCACCCCTCGTACGTCGAGCCCTACCAGGGCGCGGCGACCGGCGTCGGCGGCATCGTGCGCGACATCATCGCGATGGGCGCCCGCCCGGTCGCGGTCGTGGACCCGCTGCGGATGGGCGACGCGCACCACCCCGACACCAAGCGCGTGCTGCCCGGCGTCGTCGCGGGCATCGGCGGCTACGGCAACTGCCTGGGTCTGCCGAACATCGGCGGCGAGCTGGTCTTCGACGCCTGCTACCAGGGCAACCCGCTGGTCAACGCCGGTGCCATCGGCGTCATGCGGCACGAGGACATCCACCTGGCCAAGGCGTCCGGCCCCGGCAACAAGGTCATCCTGTACGGCGCCCGCACCGGTGGCGACGGCATCGGCGGCGCCTCGATCCTGGCGAGCGAGACCTTCGACGACACGAAGCCGAGCAAGCGCCCGGCCGTCCAGGTCGGCGACCCCTTCCAGGAGAAGCTCCTCATCGAGTGCACCCTGGAGGCCTTCGCCGAGAAGCTCGTCGTCGGCATCCAGGACCTGGGCGCGGCCGGGCTGTCCTGCGCGACGTCCGAGCTGGCGTCCAACGGCTCCGGCGGTATGCGGGTCGAGCTGGACGACGTACCGCTGCGCGACTCCACGCTCACTCCCGAGGAGATCCTCATGAGTGAGTCGCAGGAACGCATGTGCGCCGTCGTCGAGCCGGAGAAGGTCGAGCGCTTCCTCGCGATCTGCGAGAAGTGGGACGTCATCGCCACGGTCGTGGGTGAAGTGACCGACGGCGACCGGCTGGAGATCTTCTGGCACGGCGAGAAGATCGTCGACGTCGACCCGCGCACGGTCGCCCACGACGGCCCGGTCTACGAGCGTCCCTACGCGCGCCCGAAGTGGCAGGACGCCCTCCAGGCCGACGACGCGAACAAGCTGGCCCGCCCGGCGACCGCGGACGAGCTGCGCGCGCAGGTCCTCAAGCTGGTCGCCGCCCCGAACCAGGCCGCGAAGTCCTGGGTCACCGACCAGTACGACCGCTTCGTGCAGGGCAACACCGTGCTCGCCCAGCCCGAGGACTCCGGGATGATCCGGATCAACGAGGAGACGGGCCTCGGCGTCGCCATCGCCACCGACGGCAACGGCCGGTTCGCGAAGCTCGACCCGTACACGGGTGCCCAGCTCGCGCTCGCCGAGTCGTACCGCAACGTGGCCGCGTCCGGCGCCAAGCCGCTCGCGATCTCCGACTGCCTGAACTTCGGTTCGCCCGAGGACCCGGACGTCATGTGGCAGTTCGCCGAGGCCGTCCGGGGCCTCGCGGACGGCTGCCTGGAGCTGGGCACCCCGGTCACCGGCGGCAACGTCTCGCTCTACAACCAGACGGGTGAGGCGGCCATCCACCCGACGCCGGTCGTCGCCGTCCTCGGCGTGATCGACGACGTCGCGCGCCGCACGCCGATCGCCTTCAAGGAAGAGGGCCAGCTCCTCTACCTGCTCGGTGAGACGCGCGAGGAGTTCGGCGGCTCGGCCTGGTCGCAGGTGATCCACGACCACCTCGGCGGGCTGCCGCCGAAGGTCGACCTGGCGCGCGAGAAGCTGCTCGGCGACATCCTCATCTCGGCCTCGCGCGACGGCATGATCGACGCCGCGCACGACCTCTCCGACGGCGGTCTCGTGCAGGCCGTCGCCGAGTCCTGCCTGCGGGGCGGCAAGGGTGCGCGGCTGGTCGTCCCGGACGGCCTGGACGCGTTCACCTTCCTGTTCTCCGAGTCGGCCGGGCGCGCGGTCGTGTCCGTGCCGCGCAGCGAGGAGCTGCGCTTCACCGACATGTGCGGGGCGCGCGGTCTGCCCGTGCGGCGCATCGGTGTCGTCGACGGTGAGGCGATCGAGCTTCAGGGCGAGTTCACGCTGCCGCTGAGCGAGCTGCGCGAGGCGCACGAAGGGACGATTCCGGGCCTCTTCGCCTGACAGCCGTCTCCCCGAAGCCCCCGCCCGGACCTCACCGTCCGGGCGGGGGCTTCGGCGTTCCCCGGTCCGGCGCCGATGGATCAACACCCTTGATCAAAATTACGTAATTACGTAACCTCTCACTCATGGACCTGGAAGAGCGCGTGGCCGCGCTGGAACGGCGCATGGCGGAGCTGGAGAGCGCGGGCCCGTCCGCGCCCCCCGTGGAGGAGGGCGACTTCTGGGCCCTCGACGCGCTGAAGGCACGGCACCCGGTGGCGCGCGACGCGGACGGCGCCGTCCTGTTCACCGGAGCCGTGCGGGTGCCGACCGGACATCGGTACGAGTGGCAGTACGGCCGGCTCACGGAGTCGCTGTTCGAGGACGACTGGTCCGAGGCCGCCGATTCGTTCGCCGCGCTCGGCAGCCCCGTGCGGCTGCGGCTGCTGCGGGAGATCCTCACGGGCACGCACACCGCCGCCGAGCTGGCCGCGCTCGACGACATCGGCACGACCGGCCAGATCTACCACCACCTGCGCCAACTGACCGGCGCGGGCTGGCTGCACAGCACGGGACGCGGCCGCTACGAGGTTCCGGCGGGGCGGGTGGTCCCGCTGCTCGTGATGCTCTCCGCCGCGCGTCCCTGACCGACCGCAGCGGCTGCAATGACCGCAGCCACCGCAATGACCGCAGCGACCGCAACATCCGCAGCAGGGGGAACGACATGTCCATAGGTATGCGCAAATTCACCGCGGTGCTTGAGCGCCTGCTGGTGCTGTACGTCTTCGTCCAGGTCGTCGCCGGGTTCTTCGTCGAGCTGCCGTACCCGTACTGGGTGGGCTGGCTACCGATCGTCGCCGTCTTCGCGATCGGTATCCCCCGGCGCCGGGCCGTCAGCCGGGAGATCGTGGCGAGCCCCCCGGCCCCCGTCGAGGTCGACCCGCCGGTGACCGGCCGCTGGTCGGCGCTGAACAGCCCCGCCGACAAGGTGCCGAGCCACGGCACACACGGCCTCGGGCAGACCTACGCCATCGACATCGTGGCCGAGCCGGAGGAGGGGCCCGCGCGCCCGGCCTTCGGCTGGCTGTGGCCGATCGCGCGCCGCAACCGCTCCTTCCCCGCGTTCGGGGCGCCGCTGCTCGCCGTCGCCGACGCCACCGTCGTCCACGCCGAGGACGGCCAGCGGGACCACCTCAGCCGCAACTCCCTCGCCGCGCTCCTCTACTTCTTCGTGATCGAGGGCATCGGCAGGACGATCGGCGGGGCCCGCCGCGTCGTCGGCAACCACGTGGTGCTCGACCTCGGTGAGGGCACGTACGCCGTGTACGCGCACATCAAGCAGGGCTCGCTGACCGTGCGGGCGGGCGAGAAGGTGGTGGCGGGCCGGCGGCTCGGCAGCTGCGGGAACTCCGGCAACTCCACCGAGCCGCATCTGCACTTCCAGCTGATGGACGGGCCCGATCTGAACACGGCGCGGGGTGTGCCGTTCAGCTGGCGCGGGGTCGGGGTGCCCGGCGGCGGCGAGACGTTCGCGGTGGGGGAGGACGCCACCCCGGTACCGTGACCGACATGACTGAGGAGCTGGGGCTGCGCGCGCGCAAGAAGCAGCAGACCGCCGCGCGGATCTGGCGGGTCGCCGTGGACCTCTGCTCCGAGCGGGGCTTCGACCACGTCTCCGTGGCGGAGATCGCCGAGGCGGCCGAGGTGTCGAAGATGACCGTCTTCAACTACTTCGGCACCAAGGAAGGCGTGATCGTCGCCCCGATGGAGGAGCACGCCGGGGACCCGGCCCGCGCGGTGCGCGAGCGCCGGCCGGGAGAGTCCGCGGTGGCCGCCATGCGCCGCCAGTTCCTGGAGCAGATCACCCGGCGGGACCCGTCGATCGCCCTCAGCGGTGACCCGCGCACCCTCAAGGTGCGCCAGCTCATCAACGAGACGCCGACCCTCACGCACCGCATGGTGGTCTTCCATATGCGCAGCGTCCAGCTCCTCACGGACGCTCTCGCCGAGGAGACGGGCGACCCGCTCCTCGCGCGGGTCGCCGCCACCCAGCTGATCGGCGCCCGGAACGCGCTCATCATGGAGAACCATCAGCGCACCCTTGACGGCGAGGCGCCCGGCGACATCGCGAAGGACTGCGCCGAGTCCGCCGAGCGCGCCTTCGGTCTGGTGGAAAAGGGACTTCAGGGATACCCCGGAAACACTTAGGCTCGGCCCATGCCACCGGCCAAGAAGCGCACGCGTTCGTACGACCCCGCCAAGATCCGCACCGCCGTGCTCGCCCAGTTCGGCAACGTACGAGACGCCGTGCGCACCCTCACGCCCGAGCAGCTCGCCCGCCCGACCCGCCTCGGCGACTGGACCGTCCACGAACTGGCCGCCCACATCGCGATGGTGCTCGGCACCGTCCACCGCTACCTGGGCCTTCCGGAGCCCGCGAAGCACGAAGTGCCGCTCATGGACTGGCCGTTCGTGACGGTCACCGCCGCGGCCCAGGTCGACGAGGACACCCGCGCCATCGCGGAGAGCGCGGGCACGGACCTCGACGAGCTGTTCACGCGCACCCTCGCCGACATCGAGGCGTCGCTGGCCGCCGCCTCCGACGAGCGCCTGGTGCCGTCCCGCTTCGGCGCCATGAGCCTCGGCGACTTCCTGGTCACCCGTACCGTCGAACTGACCGTCCACACCGACGACTTGAACGACGCCGTGCCGGACCTCGACGTTCCGTACGACCGTCAGGCCCTGGCCGCCTGCGCCCGCCTGCTCGCCGACGCGCTCGCGCTGAAGGCGCCGGGAGCTTCGACAGAGGTGCGGATTCCGCCATACGCGGTTGTGCAGTGCGTCGAGGGCCCCCGGCACACCCGCGGCACCCCGCCGAACGTCGTCGAGACCGACCCGCTGACCTGGATCCGCCTCGCCACCGGCCGCATGGACTGGGCGAACGCCCTGGACGCGGCGAAGGTGAGCGCGAGCGGGGAACGGGCCGATCTCTCGGGCCTGTTGCCGATCATGGGTTAGCGCGGGCGTCAGATGGAACCGGCTCTCCCACTTGCCCGTCACATCATCATGCACACGCAGCGTCTGACCCTGACCCTGACCGCGCTGGCCTCCGCCGGGCTGCTGCTCACCGCATGCGGCACCGAGTCCGGAGCCGGCTCCGACAGCGGATCCGGAAGCGGCTCCGAAGGCCGTTCCGTGGAGAGCGAGGTGCCCCTCACCGGCATCCGCTGGAACGTCGACAGCGTCACCGTGGGCGGCAAGAAGTACGAGGCCCCGGACGACGCCCACCTCAAGATCGGCAAGGACGGGCGGGCCGGCGGCAGCTTCGGCTGCAACTACGCCGGTGTCGCCGTGAAGATCAAGGGCGACACCCTCGACTTCGGCAAGGCCACGATGACGAAGCGGGCCTGCCCCGAGGGCCTGATGACGTTCGAGGAGAACCTCACGCGCGCCCTCGCCGGGGAGAAGCTCACCGCGACGGCCGACGGCGACCGGCTGACCCTCACCACCGCCGGGGGGGACCGCGTGGACCTCACCTCGGGCCCCGGAAAGCCCGGCACCCCGCTCACCGGCACCAAGTGGACGGTGCACACCGTCGGGGACGGCAAGAGCGCCGCGCCCCTGCCCAAGGACGTGTCCGGCAAGGCCCACCTGACCTTCGGCAAGGACGGCAAGGCCCGCGGCAACCTCGGCTGCAACGACGTCACCGCCAAGGCGGAGGCCAAGGCCGCAGGCAAGGCCGGGGCCAAGGAGGGCCGCATCACCTTCGGCGCCCCCACCACGACACGCAAGATGTGCCCGGGCGACACGATGGCCACCGAACGCAAGCTGCTGAAGCTCTTCGACGGCACGGCCCGCTACGACGTCGAGCGGGACACCCTGAAGCTCACCGCCGCCGACGGCACGGTGATCGACGCGCGCGCCGCCACGCCGTAGGAGTCGTCACCGTCCGTACAAGGGTCGTATCCCCAATTCGGACCAGTGGTCGATCTCGCCTACACTCGATGATGTGCCACGTGGTGACGGTCGACTCAATCACGATCTGCTCCCCGGCGAGAAAGGCCCCCAGGACGCTTGTGGCGTCTTCGGTGTCTGGGCTCCGGGCGAAGAGGTCGCAAAGCTCACGTACTTCGGGCTCTACGCCCTCCAGCATCGGGGCCAGGAATCCGCGGGAATCGCGGTCAGCAACGGCTCCCAGATCCTCGTCTTCAAGGACATGGGCCTCGTGTCCCAGGTCTTCGACGAAACCTCTCTCGGCTCGCTCCAGGGTCATATCGCGGTCGGTCACGCCCGCTACTCGACCACCGGCGCCTCCGTCTGGGAGAACGCCCAGCCGACGTTCCGTGCCACCGCGCACGGCTCCATCGCGCTCGGGCACAACGGCAACCTCGTCAACACGGCCCAGCTCGCCGAGATGGTCGCCGACCTGCCCAAGCAGGAGGGCCGCACCACACGCGTGGCGGCCACCAACGACACCGACCTCCTCACGGCGCTGCTCGCCGCGCAGGTGGACGACGACGGCAAGCCGCTGACCATCGAGGAAGCCGCCGGCAAGATCCTCCCGCAGGTCCAGGGCGCCTTCTCGCTCGTCTTCATGAACG
Source organism: Streptomyces sp. NRRL S-920 (assembly GCF_000717945.1). Taxonomy (NCBI): domain Bacteria; kingdom Bacillati; phylum Actinomycetota; class Actinomycetes; order Kitasatosporales; family Streptomycetaceae; genus Streptomyces; species Streptomyces sp. NRRL S-920. The sequence continues at coordinate 50,768 of NZ_JODF01000048.1, read as the reverse complement.
AGCACACGCTGTACGCGGCCCGCGACCCGCAGGGCATCCGCCCGCTGGTCCTCGGCCGCCTGGAGCGCGGCTGGGTCATCGCGTCGGAGTCCGCGGCGCTCGACATCTGCGGCGCCTCCTACGTCCGCGAGATCGAGCCGGGCGAGTTCGTCGCCATCGACGAGAACGGCCTGCGAACATCCCGATTCGCGGAAGCGAAGCCCAAGGGCTGTGTCTTCGAGTACGTGTACCTGGCGCGCCCCGACACGGACATCGCCGGGCGGAACGTCTACCTCTCGCGCGTCGAGATGGGCCGCAAACTCGCCAAGGAAGCTCCGGTCGAGGCCGATCTCGTCATAGCGACCCCCGAATCAGGCACCCCCGCCGCGATCGGTTACGCGGAGGCCTCCGGCATCCCCTTCGGCGCGGGCCTGGTCAAGAACGCCTACGTCGGCCGGACCTTCATCCAGCCCTCGCAGACGATCCGCCAGCTCGGCATCCGCCTCAAGCTGAACCCCCTCAAGGAAGTCATCAAGGGCAAGAAGCTGGTGGTCGTCGACGACTCGATCGTCCGCGGCAACACCCAGCGCGCCCTGGTCAAGATGCTCCGCGAGGCCGGCGCCGCCGAGGTCCACATCCGGATCTCCTCCCCGCCCGTGAAGTGGCCGTGCTTCTTCGGCATCGACTTCGCGACCCGTGCCGAGCTGATCGCCAACGGCATGACCATCGAGGAGATCGGCACGTCGCTCGGCGCCGACTCCCTCTCGTACATCTCCATCGACGGCATGATCGAGGCCACGACCATCGACAAGCCGAACCTCTGCCGCGCCTGCTTCGACGGCGAGTACCCGATGGACCTGCCCGACCCCGAACTGCTCGGCAAGCAGCTTCTGGAGACGGAACTGGCCGCGGGCCCGGCGGGCACCGCCGCCGCCGACGCGATCCGTCGCCCGTAAGACCCCACGCAGTACGACACGAAAGTTCTCACCGTCATGTCTGAGACCACTGGTGCCAGCTACGCAAGCGCGGGCGTCGACATCGAGGCGGGCGACCGCGCCGTCGAGCTGATGAAGGAGTGGGTCAAGAAGACCCAGCGCCCGGAGGTCGCGGGCCTCGGCGGCCTCGGCGGCTTCGCCGGGCTCTTCGACGCCTCCGCACTCAAGCGCTTCGAGCGCCCCCTGCTCGCCTCCGCCACCGACGGCGTCGGTACGAAGGTCGACATCGCCCGGCAGATGGGCGTGTACGACACCATCGGCCACGACCTCGTCGCGATGGTCATGGACGACATCGTCGTGTGCGGCGCCGAGCCGCTTTTCATGACCGACTACATCTGCGTGGGCAAGGTCCACCCCGAGCGCGTCGCCGCCATCGTGAAGGGCATCGCCGAGGGCTGCGTCCTCGCCGGCTGCTCCCTCGTCGGCGGCGAGACCGCGGAGCACCCGGGCCTGCTCGGCCCGGACGACTTCGACGTCGCGGGCGCCGGCACGGGCGCCGTCGAGGCCGACCGCCTGCTCGGCCCCGACCGCATCCGTAAGGGGGACGCGGTCATCGCCATGGCGGCCTCCGGTCTTCACTCGAACGGGTACTCGCTCGTGCGGCACGTGGTCTTCGACCGCGCCGGCTGGGCGCTGGACCGCCGGGTCGAGGAGTTCGGCCGCACGCTCGGCGAGGAGCTTCTGGAGCCCACCAAGATCTACTCCCTGGACTGCCTGGCGCTCACCCGCACCACCGACGTCCACGCCTTCAGCCACATCACCGGCGGCGGCCTCGCGGCGAACCTCGCCCGGGTCATCCCGGACGGTCTGCACGCGATCGTCGACCGCGAGACGTGGACCCCGGACGCGGTGTTCGACGTGGTCGGCAAGGTCGGTCAGGTCGAGCGGCTCGAACTGGAGAAGACGCTGAACATGGGCGTCGGCATGATCGCGATCGTCCCCGAGGAGTCGGCGGACGCGGCGCTCACCACCCTCGCCGACCGTGGCGTGGAGGCCTGGGTCGCCGGTGAGATCACCGACCGCGGCGAGCACGCGACGGGCGCGGCCCTGATCGGTGACTACGCGAAGTAGTCCCGGGGGCGCTCCTGGTCCGGGGGCGCCCCTCGAAAGCCCCGAGGCAGCACAAAACCCGGTCCGGTGTGGTGACCACCCCGGACCGGGTGAAGTGCAGTCGCTACAACGAGGTCAAGCGCCGCGGCGCTGCGACGACGGACCGGACTCTTCGGAAGAGTCGTCCTCGTCGTCGTTATACAGATCCGCGTACTGGGCGTACGGGTCGTCTTCCTCGTCGTCGTCCTCGAACGGCTCGCCATTTGGCGGCTGTTGCGAAGTCGAAGCGCCCAGCTCATTGGCCAGACGCGACAGGTCAGTCCCGCCGCTGCTGTACTTCAGCTGGCGGGCGACCTTCGTCTGCTTGGCCTTTGCCCGGCCGCGCCCCATGGCTCGACCCCCTCGGATACGGGGCTCGACGGCCCCAGAGTCTTGACACGCGTTCATGATCTAGGACGGACTCTCCTCGGAGAGACCGGTCCGTAGGGCTTCCACGGTACCTGTTCCTGCGGCCATACGGTACGTCGCCCGCAGGACGCGCCTCGGCGCAGAACCCGCGAGGAGCCCCGTCCTCGCTGGTCAACTGCGATTTTAACCTCTTCTTGCCGGGCGACCCGCCGACGGGGGTGAGTCTTGTCTCCCGAATACGCCGGCGGGCCCCCGCGAGCGTGCGGTCAGCGCGCGTCGGCCATCCGCTGCTCGGCGATCCTGTCGGCCGCGGCGGCCGGCGGAATGCCATCCTTCTTTGCGCGAGCGAATATGGCGAGCGTGGTGTCGAAGATCTTCGCGGCCTTCGCCTTGCACCGGTCGAAGTCGAAGCCGTGCAGCTCGTCGGCGACCTGGATGACGCCGCCCGCGTTCACCACGTAGTCCGGCGCGTAGAGGATCGACCGGTCGGCCAGGTCCTTCTCGACGCCCGGGTGCGCGAGCTGGTTGTTGGCCGCGCCGCACACCACCTTCGCGGTCAGCACCCGGACGGAGTCGTCGTTCAGGGCGCCGCCCAGCGCGCAGGGGGCGTAGATGTCGAGCCCCTCGGTGCGGATCAGGGCGTCGGTGTCCGCCACCGCCGTCACCGACGGGTGCTTGTGGACGATCCGGTCCACGGACGCCGCGCGTACGTCGGTGACCACGACCTCGGCGCCGTCCGCCAGGAGGTGCTCGACCAGGTGGTGCCCGACCTTGCCGACGCCCGCGACGCCGATCCTGCGGCCGCGCAGCGTCGGGTCGCCCCACAGGTGCTGGGCCGAGGCGCGCATGCCCTGGAAGACACCGAAGGCGGTGAGCACGGACGAGTCGCCCGCGCCGCCGTTCTCGGGGGAGCGCCCGGTGGTCCAGCGGCACTCGCGCGCGACGACGTCCATGTCCGCCACGTACGTACCGACGTCGCACGCCGTCACGTACCGGCCGCCGAGCGAGGCGACGAAGCGGCCGTAGGCGAGGAGCAGGGCCTCGCTCTTGATCCGGTCGGGGTCGCCGATGATCACCGCTTTGCCGCCGCCGTGCTCCAGGCCGGCCATGGCGTTCTTGTACGACATCCCGCGCGCGAGGTTCAGCGCGTCGGCGACGGCCTCCTCCTCGCTCGCGTACGGATAGAAGCGGGTGCCGCCGAGGGCCGGGCCCAGGGCGGTGGAGTGGAGGGCGATGACGGCCTTGAGGCCACTGGCGCGGTCCTGGCAGAGCACTACTTGCTCATGGCCGCCCTGGTCCGAGTGGAACAGGGTGCGCAGGACGCCGTTGTCTGCTTCGGTCACTGTGGTGACTCCCGGTCGAGTAGCGGCGGTGGACGGGCTCTCCGTACGGGTGGCGGGGCCCGTGGGGCATGACACTAGAGCCTGTCCACCGCGCGGTTCGGCCATGGCACGATCAGCAGAGTTTTCCGGACCGTCCGCGGGGGAGAGAGCAGCCGTGCCCAAGGTGTCATCGGTGACGGTCCCGTACGCGTCGTACTTGCGCGTCTACGAGCCGCTGGCCGCCTTCCCCGAGCCGGAACGCGACCACTGGGCGCGCTACGCCCGCCGCCCGGAGCGCCCCTCGTACCAGGACGAACTGCGCCGCTCACTGGCGGACTTGGTGCCCACGCCGCCGGTGCCGGTGCCGGTGCACGAGAGCGGTGACGCCTTCGTCCTGGAGAGTGACGGCGTGCTGTGCGTCTGCCCGTGGCGGACCCGGCTGCGCGGCTGGCAGGCCATGGGCGAGCTGAGCGGGCAGCTGCCCGCGCCCGTCCTCGACGCGGTGCTCCCGCCGGTGCTGCGCCGCCAGACGGCCGCGGACTACGAGCAGTGGCTGGCCCGCAACCCCGACGCGCGCCCCTGGATCCGTACGTCGACGTGGCAGGTGCCGCTGCACTGGTTCGTCCTCGTCTCGGACGAGGAGCGCAGCTATGACAGGGGCGACAGGGCTGCCAGGAGTGACGGGGGTGGCGGGGGTGACGTGGCGGGGCCGGACGCCGCTCCGGTCCTTCGCTACCGCACCCCGATGGTCGAGGCGAGGCGCCGGGTCGCGCGCGGCCTCAAGACGCTGCGGGACGCGCTGGACGAGGCGCCGCTCATCGAGGGGCTCGTGGACGTCGGCCGGTGGCTGGAGGAGTTCCATCCGCGTTCCCTGGTCGAACTGGACTACGGCGGTCTCGTGCACGCCGTCTCCGCCGCCGAGCTGGACGAGGATCACTCGGCGGCGGATGTCGCCGAGGGGATCGAGGCGCTGCGCGTCGGCGACGGCGAGGGGGCCGGCGAGGCGTATGCGAGGCTCGTGGAGCGATGGCGGGCGGTCCGGCACCTTCAGTTCGCGAACTGAGGGCCGGCGGTCGTCCGGTGTTCGGCGGTTGCGGGTGACGAGTGACGGGACGTAGGTCCCGATCCGGGCCTTTGTCTCAAGCGTGACGGACCGCACTTTACTGCGCCCTTGCGCCCATCGCCCCCCCTCGTGCCAAAATAGGACAAGGAGCCCGGGGAGGGCTCCTTCCGCCCATGTACGGGCGGAATGCTCAGCATTGCACTCTATGGGGGGTCTGTTGACTCCTGATCGCTCTGTGACTGATCGTCACGGCGGCGTGACTGTCCGCTATGGCATGGTCCATCGGCTTCCGTCGGTGATGAACACCTGGGAGGGCAATTCCATCGGTTTGGCCGACGTGGCTGGACGGATGGTGTAGTTGTAGTGCCGAGGACAAGCCGTTCGTCCTATAACCGACTCGACTCGCGTCCGCCATTTCGGGCAACGCGGGTCAAGGTGCAGAATTTAGAGGAATGAACCGAGAAGGTTCGGTTCTCCCGAGGAGGCCGCTCATGACCGCTCGCACCCCTGATGCCGAGCCGCTGCTGACCCCGGCTGAGGTCGCCACGATGTTCCGCGTCGACCCCAAGACGGTGACGCGCTGGGCCAAGGCTGGCAAGCTCACGTCGATTCGCACGCTCGGCGGACACCGCCGGTACCGCGAGGCTGAGGTCCGCGCACTGCTCGCGGGTATCCCGCAGCAGCGCAGCGAGGCCTGAACTACCGCTTAACCAGCAGTAACCCGCACAACTCGGGCGAAGAGCACCACTGCTGCCGGGTCCCCCAACCTGGTCGTACGTCCGACATATAGCTACACACGACGCGGTTCCCGCCCCAACGGGATCCACGCCTGAGCCGCATGGGTGAGTCGTTTCGATCGCGCTGGACTCCGCCGGGTCCAGCGCGATCTTTTTTGTGCGCCGGGGGCGTGTGGGCGGACAGGGGCGTGAGCGGCCCTGTTGCACTCCGGGGAGTCCTGAGGGGCTCTCGGGGGATCCGAGCCGTGTGTCGCGGGGTGTGCCCTGGTGGCGGTGCAATTGCACATATTAAATTGACCCCATGTAGGGGGGGTGTAAGTCCGGGTGTTCCTAAAACTTGTTCGGTGACACCCGTCACATGCCGTGCGGCTTGTTGTGTGCGATACCCCTGCGCTAGAGGGGTGTTGGGCCTGCCGGTCCCACCCTCCCACCGAGGGGGCGGGCGGTGCGGCGGCTTTGGTCATGCGTTGGCGGGACTTTCGTCCTCGCCCGCCTCGCCGTCGAGTTCGTCCCGTACGGCGCTCTCCTGGACGAAGCCGCCCTCGGTCGTCTCGCACTCGCCCGGACGGTGCGGAGAGGGCTCCAGGGCGAGCCTCAGCAGCCGGTGGCAGATGGGGCAGTGCCGTGTCAGATGCCGATAGCTGGTGGCCGCCGCGAGGTGCGCGCGCAACAGGGCACGCGTCTCGTGCCGCGCGGACGCGGAAGAAGCAGACATGCGTCACCTCCCGGGGGAGCCTGCCGCCGGCTCCCTCTCCTGTTGTCTGGGGTACCGGCGGAATGTGACGCAGTCAAGACGCGAACACGAGAACGGGCTGGATCCGGCGGGGCCGGGGTCCGCCCCCTCGGGGGCGGTCTTGACGCAGCCGGGGGCTGGCGGGGGGTGTTGGCCTGCTGGGAGCGCGGCCGCGGACTCTCGCTGCGCGGCGCGGCTTCCACCTCGGCGGGGCGGCCGAGGGGGGCCACACGAAAGGCCTGCGACCAGCTGGGGGGTTCGGGCCTTTGCGTTGCGGCGGTCCTGACGGGTTCTGCTGTGCCGGATTGCGACTGCGCGGCCCGGCGCGGGCTCCAGATCGGCGGGGACCCGGTGGCCGCAGGCCCTGGCGTTGCGGCGGCCCTGACGGGATGTGCCGTGCCTGATTGCGGCTGCGCCGCGCGACACGGCCTCCACCCTGGTGGTGTGGCCCGGGGGGCGCGGGGAAGGGCCCGCGGCCAGTCTCCGGGTGCGGGGAAGTACGCGAAAGGCCCGCGGCCAGAGTTGGCTGCGGGCCCCCGCGTTGCGGCGGTCCTGACGGGATGTGCCGTGCCTGATTGCGGCTGCGCCGCGCGGCGCGGCCTCCACCCTGGTGGTGTGGCCCGGTGGGTGTGGGGAAGGGGCGCGGCCAGTCTCCGGGTGCGGGTAGGTACGCGAAGGGCCCGCGGCCAGAGTTGGCTGCGGGTCCTCGCGTTGCGGCGGTCCTGACGGGATGTGCCGTGCCTGAGTGCGGCTGCGCCGCGCGACGCGGCCTCCGCCCTGGTGGTGTGGCCCGGGGGGCGCGGGGAAGGGGCCGCGGCCAGTCTCCGGGTGCGGGGAAGTACGCGAAAGGCCCGCGGCCAGAGTTGGCTGCGGGCCCCCGCGTTGCGGCGGCCCTGACGGGATTTGCCGTGCCTGATTGCGGCTGCGCCGCGCGACGCGGCCTCGGCCTTGGCGGTGTGGCCCGGGGGGCGCGGGGAAGGGCCTGCGGCCAGGCTCTGGGTGCGGGCCGGCGAGGAGGTACGCGAAAGGCCCGCGGCCGGAGTTGGCTGCGGGCCTTTCTTACTGCGGTCCTGACGGGATTTGAACCCGCGGCCTCCACCTTGACAGGGTGGCGAGCACTCCAAACTGCTCCACAGGACCTTGCTTCGCGGCACTTGCTTGCGCGTTGTGCTGCGAGACAGGACTCTACAGCAGCGCAGGCCCGGCGGTCGAACTCACCCTGCGTGCGCGGGCGCTCACGGCGCCGCCGCGTCGATCGCCTTCACGATCCGCTTGTCCGAGACGGGGTACGCCGTGCCCAGCGCGTGCGCGAAGTAGCTGACGCGGAGTTCCTCGATCATCCAGCGGATGTCCAGGACCTCCTGGGGGACGGGCCGGCCCCGCGGCAGCTGCTCCAGGAGCCACAGGTACTCGTCCCGCATCTCGCGGGCCTTCTCCATGCGCGCGGTGTCCCGCTGCACGTTCGTAGGCATCTGCTGGAGCCGCCGGTCCGCCGCCACCATGTACCGCATGAGGTCGGGAAGGCGGCGCAGGCCCGTCTCCGTCACGAAGCCCGGCTTGATGAGGGAGTTCAGCTGCTCCCGTACGTCCGAGAGGTTGGCGAGCAGGGCCGGGCTCTGCGCGGACTTCAGGCGCCGCTCGCAGGCCTGCCAGGCGGCGAGGACCTGCTGGACCTGGCCGACGGCCCGCACGGTCGTGTCGACGATCTCCGCCCGCACCTTGTCGAAGAGCTTGCGGTACGACTCCTCGTCCCAGGCGGGCCCGCCGAAGTCCGCGATCAGCTTGTCCGCCGCCGCCATCGCGCAGTCGTCGAACAGCGCCTGTATGGAGCCGTGCGGATTCGCGGACAGGGCGAGCTTCTGCTGGTTCGTCAGCTTGTCCGAGGCGAACTTGCCGGGGTTGACCGGGATGTTGCGCAGGATGAGCCGGCGCGTGCCGCGCCACATCGCCTGCCGCTGTTCCGCCTCGGTGTCGAAGAGGCGCACGGAGACGGTGTCCCCGTCGTCCACGAGGGCCGGGTACGCCTTCACGGGCTGCCCCGCGCGGCGCGTCTCGAAGACGCGGCTGAGCGTGCCGATGCTCCAGTCCGTCAGCCCCGTACGCTCCACGGCCGAGCCGCCCGTCCGCTCGGCGGTCGCGGCGGCGGCCTGCGAGAGCGCCTTGCGGGCCTTCGGCTTCAGCCGCAGCTTGAGCGCTTCGAGGTCCTTGTCCTCGGCGAGCTTCCTGCGCCGCTCATCGGTGATCCGGAACGTGATCTTCAAGTGGTCGGGTACGCGCGTCAGATCGAAGTCCTCGGGCGCGACCGGCACCCCGACCATCCGCTGGAGTTCGCGCGCCAGCGTCACGTGCAGCGGCTCCTGGAGGGGGAGCGCGCGGTCCAGGAACGCCTTCGCGTAGTTCGGCGCCGGGACGTAATTCCGCCGGATCGGCTTCGGCAGGGAGCGGATCAGCTCGATGACCACGTCCTCGCGCAGGCCCGGGATCTGCCAGTCGAAGCCGTCGTCCGTGACCTGGTTCAGCACCTGGAGCGGGATGTGGACCGTGACGCCGTCCGCGTCCGCGCCGGGCTCGAACTGGTACGTCACCTTGAACTTCAGCGGCCCCTGACGCCACGAGTCGGGGTAGTCGTCCTTGGAGACGTCACCCGCCTTCTCGTTGATCAGCATCGACCGCTCGAAGTCGAGCAGTTCGGGCTCTTCCCGCTGCTTCTTCTTCCACCAGGAGTCGAAGTGCGCCCCCGAGACGACATCGGCGGGCACGCGCTGGTCGTAGAAGTCGAAGAGCGTCTCGTCGTCGACGAGGATGTCGCGGCGCCGGGCCCGGTGCTCCAGCTCCTCGACCTCGGTGAGCAGCTTGCGGTTGGCGGCGAAGAACTTGTGGTGCGTGCGCCAGTCGCCCTCGACGAGCGCGTTGCGGATGAACAGGTCGCGGGAGACCTCGGGGTCGATCCGGCCGTAGTTCACCTTGCGGTCGGTGACGATCGGGACGCCGTAGAGCGTCACCTTCTCGATCGCCATCACCGCCGCCTGGTCCTTCTCCCAGTGCGGCTCGCTGTACGTGCGCTTCAGGAGGTGCTCGGCCAGCGGTTCGACCCACTCGGGTTCGATCCGCGCGTTGACGCGGGCCCACAGGCGCGAGGTCTCCACCAGCTCGGCCGACATGATGAAGCGCGGCGGCTTCTTGAAGAGCGCCGAGCCGGGGAAGACCGCGAACTTGGCGTTGCGGGCGCCGATGTACTCGCCCCGCCCGCCACCGCGCTGCTTGGGGTCCTTCTCCTTGCTCTCCTTCGACTCCTTCACGTCCTTCATCCCGATGTGGGAGAGGAGACCGGACAGCAGGGAGATGTGGACGCGGTCGTCCGGCGCGTCGTCCTCGTTCAGGTGGATGCCCAGCTGCTTGGCGACCGTACGCAGCTGCGTATAGATGTCCTGCCACTCACGGATGCGCAGGAAGTTCAGGTACTCCGCCTTGCACATGCGGCGGAAGGAGGACGAGCCGCGCTCCTTCTGCTGCTCGCGGACGTACCGCCAGAGGTTGAGGAAGGCGAGGAAGTCGCTCGTCTCGTCCTTGAAGCGGGCGTGCTGCTGGTCGGCCTGCGCCTGCTTCTCCGCGGGGCGCTCGCGCGGGTCCTGGATGGAGAGCGCCGCCGCGATCACCATGACCTCGCGTACGCAGCCGTTCTTGTCGGCCTCCAGGACCATGCGGGCAAGCCGCGGGTCCACCGGCAGCTGGGCGAGCTTGCGGCCCTGCTGGGTGAGCCGCTTCTTCGGGTCCTTCTGGGTGGGGTCCAGCGCGCCCAGCTCCTGGAGGAGCTGCACGCCGTCGCGGATGTTGCGGTGGTCCGGCGGGTCGATGAAGGGGAACTTCTCGATGTCGCCGAGGCCGGCCGCGGTCATCTGGAGGATGACGGAGGCGAGGTTCGTCCGCAGGATCTCCGCGTCCGTGAACTCCGGACGCGAGAGGAAGTCGTCCTCGCTGTACAGCCGGATGCAGATGCCGTCCGACGTACGGCCGCAGCGGCCCTTGCGCTGGTTGGCGCTGGCCTGGCTGATCGCCTCGATGGGCAGGCGCTGCACCTTCGTACGGTGGCTGTAGCGGGAGATGCGGGCCGTGCCCGGGTCGATCACGTACTTGATGCCCGGGACGGTCAGGGAGGTCTCGGCGACGTTCGTCGCCAGGACGATTCTCCGTCCGGTGTGCTGCTGGAAGACGCGGTGCTGCTCGGCGTGCGAGAGCCGGGCGTAGAGCGGGAGGACTTCCGTGAACTTGTAGTTCTTCTTGTTCAGCGCGTCCGCCGTGTCGCGGATCTCGCGCTCTCCGGAGAGGAAGACGAGGATGTCGCCCTTGCCCTCGGCCTGGAGTTCCTCGACGGCGTCCGTGATCGCGGTGATCTGGTCCCGGTCGGAGTCGTCCGAGTCCTCTTCGAGGAGGGGGCGGTAGCGGACCTCGACGGGGTAGGTGCGGCCGGAGACCTCCACGATCGGGGCGTCCCCGAAGTGCCGCGAGAAACGCTCGGGGTCGATGGTCGCCGAGGTGATGACGACCTTGAGGTCGGGGCGCTTCGGCAGCAGCTGGGCGAGGTAGCCCAGCAGGAAGTCGATGTTGAGCGAGCGCTCGTGGGCCTCGTCGATGATGATCGTGTCGTACGCGCGCAGCTCGCGGTCGGTCTGGATCTCGGCCAGCAGGATGCCGTCCGTCATCAGCTTGATGAACGTCCCGTCCGGGTTCACCTGGTCGGTGAAGCGGACCTTCCAGCCGACGGCCTCGCCCAGCGGCGTGTCCATCTCCTCGGCCACGCGCTCGGCGACCGTACGGGCCGCGATACGGCGCGGCTGCGTATGGCCGATCATGCCGCGCACGCCCCGGCCCAGCTCCAGGCAGATCTTGGGGATCTGCGTGGTCTTGCCCGAACCGGTCTCGCCCGCGACGATCACGACCTGGTGGTCGCGGATCGCCTCGGCGATGTCGTCCTTCTTCTGGCTGACCGGCAGCTGCTCGGGATACGTGATCGCGGGCACGCGGGAGCCGCGCTCGGCCATCCGCGCCTCGGCCTTCTCCACGTCCGCCGCGATCTCGGCGAGAACGGTGGCGCGGGCCTCGGGCTTACGGATGCGGCGCGCACCCTCCAGCCGGCGGCCGATCCGGTGCTCATCGCGCAACGAGAGCTGGGACAGGCGGGGGGCGAGGGTGTCGAGGGCGAGGGCGGGCTGCGTAGACATACGCCGTCCAGGATCTCACCCGCCGCTCGACAGTGGCGAACCGATTTCCCCGGCGGTGCGGCACGGCACGTACGATTCCGGGCATGTTGTCCCGTGCGCGTACGGCCTGGTGCCCCTTGGTGGCGGTGCTGCTCGTCGTGCTCGGGGGGTTGTGCGGGCCCGCGGTGGCCGACGCCGGGGCGCCGGTCTCCGCGGTGGCGCACGCGGCGGAGAGGCACGACGGGCCCGGCTGCGGCAAGGGCGGGCAGGGGGACGCCGGGCAGAGCCCCGTGTCGCCGCCGCGCTCCAGCTCCGCGCACGATCTGCTGCCCGCGCTGTACGAGGCCCACGGCGCGTCCGGCTGCTGGAGCGGCGACCAGGCCGTCCTTGACGTGACGCCGGTGCGGGGGCCGCCGCCGCTCGCGCCGCCTTCCCCTGTGGATCTCTCCGTCCTGCGTGTGTAGAGGCGCCCGCGTCCGGGCCCTTCCACCACGTACAGGAACAGAGAGAACCTCCTGATGCCGCAGAGCAACAACAACAAAAAGAAGAACATCGCCATCGGCGCGGGTGTCGCCGTCGCCGCCCTGCTGCTCGGCGCCGCCTCCTACACGGCGACCAAGCCCTCCGACTCCCCGGGCGGCGCCGTCCGGGCGGAGAGCGAGGGCGCCGCGCCCTCCGCGGGGGAGCGGGCCGGGGTCTACCCCGAGCTGGAGAAGCTCGCCCGGCGCGACGCCGGGGACCCGCTCGCCCAGGGCCGCGCCGACGCGCCCGTCGTGATGGTCGAGTACGCCGACTTCAAGTGCGGCTTCTGCGGGAAGTTCGCCCGCGACACCGAGCCGGGCCTGGTGAAGAAGTACGTCGACGAGGGCACCCTGCGCATCGAGTGGCGCAACTTCCCGATCTTCGGCGCGGACTCCGAGCGGGCCGCGCGCGGCGCGTGGGCCGCCGGGAAGCAGGGGCGCTTCTGGCAGTTCCACAAGGCCGCGTACGCCGACGGGTCCAAGGAGAAGGGCTTCGGCGAGGACAGGCTGAGGGAACTCGCGCAGGAAGCCGGGGTCAAGGATGTCGGCCGCTTCGTGCGCGACGCCGGGAGCGACGCGGCGAAGGCGGCGGTGAAGAAGGACCAGGAGGAGGCGTACGGCCTCGGCGCCACCTCGACGCCGTCCTTCCTGGTCAACGGGCGGCCCATCTCGGGCGCGCAGCCGGACCAGGTCTTCGATCAGGCGATCGAGGCGGCGGCCAAGAGCGCGGGGGCCAAGAGCGCGGCACCCTCCAAGGGCAAGGGCGGCTCCGAGGGCGGCAAGGGCGGCTCCGAGTGACCGCCGACGTGGGGTACTTCGCCGCGTTCCTGGGCGGGCTGCTCGCTCTCGTCAGTCCGTGCAGTGCGCTGCTCCTGCCCGCCTTCTTCGCCTACTCGATCGACTCCACGTCCCGGCTCGTCGCGCGCACCGGCATCTTCTACGCCGGACTCGCCACGACCCTGGTGCCGCTGGGCGCGGCCGGCTCCTACGCGGGTCGGTTCTTCTTCGGCCACCGCGACCAGCTGGTGCTCGTCGCCGGGTGGCTGATCATCGGACTCGGGGCGCTTCAGATCGTGGGCATGGGGTTCGCCTCGCGGCGGCTCGCGGAACTCTCGGGGCGGATCCGGCCGACGACCGCGGTCTCCGTCTACGCGCTCGGCGCGGTGTACGGCCTCGCCGGGTTCTGTGCGGGACCGATCCTCGGCAGCGTCCTGACGGTCGCTGCGGTGAGCGGCAGCCCGGTGTACGGAGGTCTGCTGCTCGCCGTGTACGCGCTGGGCATGGCCGTGCCGCTCTTCCTCCTCGCACTGCTCTGGGAGCGGTTCGAGCTGGGGCGGCGGAGGTGGCTGCGGGGGCGGGCCTTCCGGCTCGGCCGGTTCGAACTGCACACGACCTCGCTGCTGTCCGGGCTCTTCTTCATCGGCCTCGGGGCGCTCTTCCTCGCCTACGACGGGACGACCGCGCTGCCGGGTCTCCTGGACGTCGACGACTCCTTCGCGGTGGAGCAGTGGGCGCAGGGCGTCGGCAGGGCCGTACCGGACCCGGTGCTGCTGGCCGGTGTCGTGGTGCTGGTGGGGGCGGTGCTCGGGGTACGGACGTGGCGGCGGAGGGAGAAGTCCGTTTCGTCGACAGCTGAGTGAGTTGGGCGGTTGCTGACTTATGTGTGGTTTAGCGTATTTGTATGCCTGATCATGAGCCGGGAGAGCAGAGTCGGTATCCGCACGGCGCACACGGAAGGGTGCCCACCCCTCGTGAGCGGTGGGCCGCCTTCAAGGAGTCGCCGTTCCTGCCCGCGATCGTCCTGGTGTTCATCCTGGCGGCCGCCGCGGGGCTCTTCGCGGGCTCGTACACGTACTCCATGGCGAACCCGACGCCCCACCACGTTCCCACGGCCGTCGTCGGCAGCCCCGACGCGGCGCACGGCAAGGCCTTCCTCGGCGGCATGGAGAAGGCGCTGAACGCCTCGCTCGAAGTGCGGAGGTACGACAGCGTGGCCGGGGCCCGTCGCGGCATGGAGGAGCAGGAGGTCTTCGCGATCCTCGATGTGGGTGAGGAGAAGGGCGGGAAGAAGGTGACCCTGGACGTCTCCGGGGCGTCCGGGGCCTCGGTCGCCCAGGTCCTCGCGGAGACCGCGCCGAAGGTGGGCGAGCAGGTCGGGGTCCCCGTCACCGTGAAGGACATCAAGCCGCTCCAGGAGGGCGATCCCCGGGGGCTCGCCATCTTCTACATCTCACTGGCCGCGGTGATCATCGGCTTCGTGGGGGCGATTCAGCTGAGCGTGCACGCGCGGGGGCTGAATCCGGCGGAGCGGATCGGCTTCACGGCGCTGTACGCGCTGCTCGGGGCGTTCGTCATCGCGGCGGTCGTGGACTGGTGGCTCGGGGCGGTGGACCTGCCGTTCGTGGAGTCGTGGCTGATCCTCGCGCTGACGATGTTCGCGTCGGGGATGGTCTTCACGATGTTCAACACGATGTTCGGGCGCTGGGCGATGCTGCCGACGTGGGGCCTGATGGTGCTCCTCGGGAACCCGTCGTCCGGGGGCGCGGTGTCGTGGCCGCTGCTGCCGTCGGTGCTGGGGCACATCGGACGGTGGCTGCCCCCCGGGGCGTCGGTCAACGCGCAGCACACGGCGGTGTACTTCGGCGGCCACCAGCACGCGTTCCCTTTCCTGGTGCTCGGGGGCTGGGCGGTGCTGTCGTCGGCGGTGTTCTGGGTGTGGCGGCATCGCCATCCGGGCGGACGCGGAGGCACGCCGGCGCACGCGTGAGCCCCGGGGTGGGACCGCGCCGGGCCCCCGCCCCAGGAACGCCGAAGGCCCCGTCCAGGGGACGGGGCCTTCGGAAGAGGTGGCTGGGGCCGGGATCGAACCGGCGACCTATCGCTTTTCAGGCGATCGCTCGTACCAACTGAGCTACCCAGCCACGCGATCCGCGTGGAATCGCAAGCGGTCCTGACGGGATTTGAACCCGCGGCCTCCACCTTGACAGGGTGGCGAGCACTCCAAACTGCTCCACAGGACCAAGCATTGTGCGAGCACTAGTCTCGCACAAGGTGTTGCGTGCCCCCAACGGGATTCGAACCCGTGCTACCGCCTTGAAAGGGCGGCGTCCTGGGCCACTAGACGATGAGGGCTAAGAGGCCCGCCTGGGCGCTTTGCAGCGCGTCGGGGACGTGAGAAGCATATGGGATGCGGGGAGGTATCGCCAAAACGGTTATCCGGGCCCCGGGGACCGCTCCCCGGAGGACCCGGCGCGGGAGGGCGGGGGAGCCGTCGGGGAAGGCGTCGCCCCGGGCTGGTTCTCCTTGGGGAGGTGACGGCTGACCTCCGCCTTCGTCAGGCCGAGCCCGCCCAGCCTGATCTCGTCCCAGGCCTGGAGCCGCTTGGTCGTGCGGTCCAGGTAGAGGACGGACGCCTCGACCGGGTCGGGGTACTTGCCCTCGACCGCCCGCAGCCCGCTGCCGCCCGTCGACCCCTCGATACGCAGCCTCGTGCCGCCGTCCATGACCTCCATCTCCTGGCGGTGGATGTGGCCCGCGAGGACCAGCGGCACCTCGCCGTCCGTCTCCCGCGCGGCCGTCGGGTTGTGCGCGATCGCCACGTCGACGGGCGTACCGGCGGCGCGTTCGGCGCGCAGGGCCGAGGCGAGGCGGATGCCGGCCATGTGCTGCACGGCGGAGCCCTCCTGCTTCGTCGAGCGGTCGGGGGTGTACTGCGGATCGCCGATCCCGGCGAAGCGCAGGCCGGCGACGGTCTCGGCCTTGCCGTCGTCGAGGACGTGGACGTTCTTGAAGCGCTCCAGATAGCGCTGGGTGGTGAACGAGTCGTGGTTGCCGCGCACCCACACGTAAGGGGCGCCGAGGTCCTCGATGGGGTCGAGGAAGCCGTTCTCCGCGGCCGAGCCGTGGTCCATGGTGTCGCCGGAGTCGACGATGACGTCGATCTCGTACTGCTCGACGAGCGAGGCGATGATCTTCCAGCTCGCCGGGTTGAGATGGATGTCGGAGACGTGCAGGACCCGCATGGTGGTGGGGTCCGGCTGGTAGGCGGGGAGCGTGGACGTGACGTCGTAGAGCTTGGTGACGTTGGTGACCAGGCGGGCCAACTCCTGCTGGTAGACGTCGAATTCGCTGACGATGCTGCGCGCGTTGCCGACCACGGAGGGGGCGCTGCTGAGGAGACCGGAGAACTTGGGTTCCAGGACCGACTTCGGGTTCCAGGTGGCGTACGCGGCCGTGCCCGACGCCGCGAGCAGGGCGAGCGCGAGGCCGCCCGCCGCGAGGGCGCGGCGCGGGCGGCGGTAGACGGCGAGGCCGAGTGCGGTGGCGCCCGAGACGACGGCGACACAGGAACGTACGGCCAGGTCGAGCGTGCCGTGGCCGACATCGCGCGCCACCTCGTCCTGGAGGCCCGCGAGCCGCTCGGGGTGGTCGACCAGGGCCTGGGAGCGCACGGGGTCGAGGCGGTCGACGTCCACATCGAGGCGGATGGGGGCGATGTGGGAGCGCAGTTCCAGGGCGCCGAGCGGGGAGACGTCGATCTTCGTGCCGCCGGTCAGGGACGGGCGCAGCGTCATGCGGGTGTCCATGGGGCCGACGGGCGCGTGCACGCTGCCGACGATCAGCAGGCCGAGCCAGGCGCCGAAGAGGACGACGGCTATGAGGCCGAGGGCGGAATTGAAGGGGCGGTGGCTTACGAGGGCGGTCACTGCCCTTCGTACGCCCTGGGGAACGACCGTGAAGGCGCGAGCCATTGGTCCCGTATGCCCCGTCACGGCGATGGGTATGCCGGGACGGGGACGGCGGGGTGGCCGACAATGGGGGTGTGCTGGAGATGACGCGCGAGGAGTTCGAGGAACTGGTCAGTGAGGCCCTTGACCGGATTCCGCCGGAGTTGACGCGGTTGATGGACAACGTGGCCGTCTTTGTCGAGGACGAGCCGCCCGCCGACGATCCCGAGTTGCTCGGGCTCTATGAAGGGACTCCGCTGACGGACCGGGGCGAGTGGTACGCGGGCGTCCTCCCCGACCGCATCACCATCTACCGGGGGCCCACGCTCCGGATGTGCGAGTCGCGCGAGGACGTGGTCGCCGAGACGGAGATCACCGTGGTGCACGAGGTGGCGCACCACTTCGGGATCGACGACGACCGGCTGCACGCGCTCGGGTACGGCTGAGCGAGACCGGTCGTACGCGTCCGGTACGGGTACGGGTACGGGTGAGCGAGCGTGTCCGGTCGGTGTGTGGGGGCGGTGCGGGCGCGGGTCGCGTCCGTGTCCTCTTGTGGGCCGCGGGAGTTGGACAGGGCGTCCCGATTCTCAGCGCCTCAGGAGGTGCTCGGCCGTGCGCCAGTTGTACGTTTCCGTCCGTTGGGCCGCGGTCGCGATGGCCGTCGCCGCGACGGCGGGCTGCATGAGCATCAGTGACGACGGGGATGGGCCGCGGCCCGGACGCTCGGCGGGCGACCGCGGCGGGGCGGCCGCGTCGGACGGCAAGCCGGTGACCCGGGGCGACGGCGTCGCCTCCGGAGGTGAGCGGGGGCAGGGCCGGGACAAGGGGAAGGCCAAGGGCAAGCGCAAGGGCGCGGGCGGCAAGTCCGCGAGGGGCGGCGAATCGGCGCCCCGGGGAGGGGAGCCGTCGGGGTCCGCCTCCACCCCGGCCTCCGCGAGACCGACGAAACCGGACGGCCCCGGCAAGCCCGTCCCGCCCCGGCCCAAGCCGACCCCGACGCGGCCGACCGCGGAGCCCGAGCCGCCGAAGCCGACGCCGACCCCGACGCCGGATCCGACCACTCCGGAGCCCTCCTCGTCGGCGCACGAGGGGTCGGGGCAGGGCGCGCAGTTGCAGCGGCGGAACGCGCAGATCGTGGAGCGGGAGCCGTCGCCCGAGGCGGGTCCGCGGTAGCTGCCGTCGGCTGGTGCGCGGGCGGAGCTGAACCTCGTATCCGCAGGTGGGAGGGGGGAGAGAGGGAGCGGTTTGCCATATGGGGTGGGGGGTGCGTATGGTGGTAGATCGTTTGATCCCATTTGCCCGGCGCCGACACAGAAGAGCGCCGCGTGGCGCGTACTCTCCCTTGCCGTGGCTGACCGCATCGAGGCGGTCCATTGCGAAATCACGGAGTTGACGGGCGCGTGCCGAGACTCCGGAAGGTTTCGCATTTCGCATGTCCATTTTCAGTTCTGACCACGCCGTCCTGCCCGAGAACGAGATCGTCGAGGCGGTAGAGGCCGCTGCCGACGCCGTCGAGACCAGTGCGGTCGCCGAGAGCGGTGCGGTTGCCGCCGCCGAGACCGTCGAGGCCGTCGAGACGATCGACATCATCGAGTCCGAGGCTGTCGCCGAGGTCACCCCCGACGCCGAGGCCGCCGAGGCTGTCGCCGCCCCCGACGCCGACGCCGACGCCGATGCCGAGGCTGTCGCCGACGCCGAGCCCGAGATGACCTTCGCGGACCTCGGTCTGCCCGAGGGCATCGTCCGCAAGCTCGCGCAGAACGGCGTCACCACGCCCTTCCCGATCCAGGCCGCGACCATCCCGGACGCCCTGGCCGGCAAGGACATCCTCGGCCGCGGCCGCACCGGCTCCGGCAAGACCCTCTCCTTCGGCCTGCCGATGCTGGCGACGCTCGCCGAGGGCGGCCGCACCGAGAAGAAGAAGCCCCGCGGCGTCATCCTGACCCCGACCCGTGAGCTGGCGATGCAGGTCGCGGACGCCCTCCAGCCCTACGGCGACGTCCTCGGCCTGAAGATGAAGGTCGTCTGCGGCGGTACGTCCATGGGCAACCAGATCTATGCCCTGGAGCGCGGCGTCGACATCCTCGTCGCCACCCCGGGCCGGCTGCGCGACATCATCAGCCGCGGCGCCTGCTCCCTGGAGAACACCCAGATCGCGGTGCTCGACGAGGCCGACCAGATGTCGGACCTGGGCTTCCTGCCCGAGGTCACCGAGCTGCTCGACCAGGTCCCGTCCGGCGGTCAGCGCATGCTCTTCTCGGCCACGATGGAGAACGAGATCTCCACGCTGGTCAAGCGCTACCTGACCAACCCGGTCACGCACGAGGTCGACAGCGCCCAGGGCAACGTCACGACCATGACGCACCACATCCTCATCGTGAAGCCCCGCGACAAGGCGCCCGTCACGGCCGCCATCGCCGCGCGCAAGGGCCGCACGATCATCTTCGTCCGCACCCAGCTGGGCGCCGACCGCATCGCCGAGCAGCTCTGCGAGTCCGGCGTGAAGGCCGACGCGCTGCACGGCGGCATGACGCAGGGCGCTCGTACGCGCGTCCTGGAGGACTTCAAGAAGGGCTACGTCAACGCCCTCGTCGCCACCGACGTCGCCGCCCGCGGCATCCACGTCGACGGCATCGACCTGGTCCTGAACGTGGACCCGGCCGGCGACCACAAGGACTACCTGCACCGCTCGGGTCGTACGGCCCGCGCCGGCCGCAGCGGTACGGTCGTCTCCCTCTCCCTGCCGCACCAGCGCCGCCAGATCTTCCGCCTGATGGAGGACGCGGGCGTCGACGCCACGCGCCACATCATCAATGGCGGCGGCACCTTCGACCCGGAGGTCGCCGAAATCACCGGCGCCCGTTCCATGACCGAGGTCCAGGCCGACTCCGCGGGCAACGCCGCGACCCAGGCCGAGCGCGAGGTCAAGGAGCTGACCAAGGAGCTGGAGCGCGCCACCCGCCGCGCCGCCGAGCTGCGCGAGGAGGCCGACCGCCTCACCGCGCGTGCCGCCCGCGAGCGCGGCGAGGACCCGGAGACCGCGATCGCCGAGGCCGCCGCCGCTGCCGAGGCCGTCGTCGAGGCCGCCGTGTCGGTTCCGGAGCAGCCCGTCGCCGAGCGCGTCGAGCGCACCGAGCGCCCGGCTCGCGAGGAGCGTTCCTCCTCGTACGAGAACCGCCGTCCGCAGCGTGACGAGCGCGGCAACTACGAGCGTCGCGACCGCAATGACCGTGGTGGCTTCAACCGTGACCGCGACGACAACCGCGGTGGCGGCCGTTCCTTCGAGCGTCGCGACGACCGCGGTGGCTCCGGCTTCCGCGGCGGCGACCGTCGCGAGGGCGGCGGCTTCAACCGTGACCGTGGCAACGACCGTGGTGGCCGTTCCTTCGAGCGTCGTGACGACCGTGGCGGCTCCGGCTTCCGCGGTGGCGACCGCGGTGGCGACCGCGGTGGCTTCCGCCGTGACGACAACCGTGGCGGTGGCTCCGGTTTCCGTCGTGACGACCGTCCGTCGGGCGGCGACCGTGGCGGCTTCCGCCGTGACGACAACCGTGGCGGTGGCTCCGGTTTCCGTCGTGACGACCGTCCGTCGGGCGGCGACCGTGGCGGCCGTCCCTTCGAGCGCCGTGACGACCGCGGCGGCTCGGGCTTCCGCCGCGACGACCGCCCCGCCGGCGGCCACCGCGGCAGCGACCGCCCGTTCAACCGTGACCGCCGCGACGACCGCCCCTCCGGCGGCTTCCGCTCCGGTGGCCACGACCGCCCGTCGTTCAACCGCCGCGACGACCGCTCCGGCACCGGCACGGGCTCCTTCGGCCGCCGCGACGACAAGCCCCGCTGGAAGCGCAACAGCTGACGGCACGCAGCCGCGCCTGAGCCGCGCTGACCCGCGCTGAGCCGCATTGCCAGTGGCCCCCACCCGATCCGGGTGGGGGCCACTGGCGTACGTACCGACGACTTGACGACTTGACGACCTGTGAACTGGGGCCCGGCCGGGTCCGTCCGTAGACTGGGACGGCTTCCGGCGCGATACCCGATCGGATGGCGGGGCGCGTCCCGCTATGCTCGGGGGTGCACCGCCGAGGACCGTTAGCTCAATTGGCAGAGCAGTGGACTTTTAATCCATTGGTTGTGGGTTCGAGTCCCACACGGTCTACGGAGAAAGCCCAGTTCGGGGAGGGTCCCGGCTGGGCTTTCGGCGTGTTTCAGGGGCTTGAGGATCGTTTGCTGGCCCGCAGCTCGCACGAGTGGCTAACGATCATGCCTTCCGGTGTACCGCGCTCCCCAGGGGCACGTCCGGGGTCTACCGAGGGATGCGGATTACGAACGGCTTCCGTCGCGGGCATTTGTTGTGGAGCCAGATGACGGCGCCGCCGGCCGAGATGGACACCTTGACGGCGGACGTGCCGGGGTGCTGCTCGGTAATCGGTGTGTCGCAGCGCCAGCAGTACCGCACGCCCTCGCTCATCCCCGGCCCCTATTCACACGTCGCTTGGGTGGGTGCTCGCCCGCTTCTAGGGCCCAGCGCAGCCGACGCCCTTTGATGCAGATGCGCCCCAGGGCCACGCACCGGGGGCAGCCGTAGGTGTGCCTGACGACAGCCAGACGGATCTCCACGGGGCTCATCTCTTCTGGGACTCTGGTCTGCGAGGTCATTGCTCTGCCTCCTGGCTGGCGTTGAGCCCGAAGCTGATGAGGGCCGCGACAGTAGCGGGCTCGCACAGGTCACCCTCGAAACGTGGGGGGATGACCCAATGCAGGCCGGGCGGCTCCGTGCGGTCGAGCCGTGGCACGCCGAGGTAGGAACCTGCTCCCAGGCATGGCGGGACGTTCTTGTGCTCCCACGCGCGCCCCGTGCGGGGCCGCGTGAGGGCGTAATACATGCCGCCCATGGCCAGGTTGTCGTAGATGACGGGGCCGTTGAGGGCTCGGCCGAGGAGCACGGCGATCCGCTGCGGGTCGGTCGTGCACATTGCCGCGAGCACAAGCCGTTCGGGGAGGCGGGCCACCTCGAACCGCTGGCCGAGCGGCAGTAGTGCGACGCCACGGTCCATCCACTCGCGCCAAGCATGCGCGGGCGTCCGTTGAGAACGTGCGAGCCAGTCCGCGACTGCTTGGTCCGCCTTCCGCGTGTCCAGGCCTTGCAGCGTTCTTCCCTCATACGGGGCGACGGCTCGGTGTACGGGGTCCACGATGGCACCACTCCTACTACGCTGAGTTGCCGGTCATCACCCCTTGACAGTAGATAGCGGTGATCGTCGCCAGAAGTGACCGAAGGTACGGGTAAGGGCCTGTCAAATGCGGGCAAGGGGGCGACATGGAGCACCATGCGCGGGCGACCCTGACTGGCGGTCGGGGAACGCGCGACCGCACCCGAGCGGGCATCATCTCGGGGTACGTCTTCCGCGTGATCCGCGAGCAGCTGGGCCACACTCAGGACGACTTCGCCGAGGCGTTCGGCGTCTCGCCGGATACCATCTCCGGTTGGGAGTCGGGCCGCCGCCCGCTCACATCAGTGCCGGTCGGACAGATGCTTGTCCACCGCCACCGCCTGATGCACAGAGGAATCGGACCCGCACTCCTGGCTGCTTTGGAGCGAGCCATGGAAGCCGACGCCCTGCTCGCCAGCGTCCTCGACGAGGCCGCGCCAACCGAAGCCAGTCCGCTCGGAGCCTGGGTCTTGCAGCGCGACCTCGTCGAAGTTCTGACCTGGCCCCTGACCAACGTGGCTCCGACGCCGGTCAGGAATCTCCCCGCACCGCCGCGGCGGCGACGCGGTCCTGTGCCCACGGCACCCGACCTCCCCGCCACCGACCGCGCGCGGTTCTTCATACAGATGCGGAAGACAGCGGAACAGGCCCGGGGTGGCGGCAACTTTCTGCTGCGGCGTCAGGCCCTGTATCTGGCGGGGTTCGACGAGGAGTGCGACACGTCCGACTGGTTGGCTCACCAGCAGACGCTCGTGCGCCCTGATGACTGGCTCGCTCGCTGGCTCAATTCGCGTTCGGTCGCCGCTGTCGCAGCTCGACAGGGTGACCGAGACCGGATGGCGCACTTCATCACGCGCACGCTTGGTGCCGACGAGGCAGCCGAGGCCGCGAACCTCAACTACTGGGCGTACTGGGTCGGCGAGACACCCCACATCCAGTTGTCGGACGACTTCATCGCCTCACCCGCCCCAGGCGCCTGGCACGGTGATCGCTTGCTGGACCACCTCGTCCGCGGGCTCAGCCCCCAGCACGGATTCTTCGATCTCAACATCCACACCCTGTGGGCCCTGCTGGCCGCGCGCCCCAATTTGCTCCGCGCCCCCTCCGCCGCGGGCATGGCCCTACGCACCCGGCTGCCCGTGATGTTGGATGACGTGGAGCTTTCCGCGCAGGCCAGGCGGAAGCTGGAGGGCATTCGGTACGCAATCCGCCTCGCCGAGGCGTGAAAGGGGACACCGTGGCTGACCAGGACCTCACAGAGGTGGCCCACTTCCTGTGGGAGGCGGGCACACTGAAGACCGCGCGCCGAACCGGTTGGTGGATGGCGGGTGTCCGAGACCCGGAGAGCGTGGCCGAGCACGCATGGCGCACGTCCGTGATCGCCTCGGTCATCGCCACGCTGGAGGGCGCCGACGCTGCTCGTGCCGCGCACTTGGCGGTGTGGCACGACTCCCAGGAGACGCGCACAGGCGACGTCAATCACCTGGGTAAGAAGTACGCCGCGCCCGGAGACCACGAGGCGGTGACCGCTGACCAGACGGCCGGCATGCCGGAGGTCCTGCGCACCGCCGTGCGCGCCCTGGTCGCCGAGTACGAGGCCCAGGAATCGCCCGAGGCCATCTGCGCACGGGACGCCGACAAGCTGGAGTGCATGCTTCAGGGCCTGGAGTACAGGGCCCAGGGGTACACCAGCGCTCAGCGGTGGATCGACAACAGTCGCGCACGCATCGTCACGGCGTCGGGGCAGCGGTTGGCCGATGAACTGCTCGCGCAGACTCCCCTGGAGTGGTTGCATGCGGCCATGGGGGAGAAGGGCTGATCCCAGTACGACGACGGCTCCCTTGCGCGCCCGCGTACCGGAGGCGCCGTGCCCGGAGCCGAGCGGTCAGCTACCAGAACCGCGTGGACTCCGACGCTGAGGTGCCCAACTGGGCGTAGTTCGTCGGTCTTTGAGGCCGCCCTCAGGCCCTCGCCAGCGAGCCCAGCACGCTAGCCGCCCCGTCCTCGGCGCCGATGACCTTTGAAAGCCTGGCGCACCGGGCACGGTACTGATCGTCGTACAGCGTCGTACGCAACGCCCCGGCCAGTTTCCGTGCCGTCAGCCGGCGAGCGGGGAGGCTGGTGGGGGCCAGGCCCAGGGACGTCAGGCGGTGGGCCCAGAAGGGCTGGTCGAGGGCTAGGGGTACGGGCACGGCGGGGACCCCGGCTCTCAGGCCGGCTCCCGCGGTGCCGGGTCCGGCATGGTGCACCAGGGCCCTCATGCGGGGAAAGAGCCAGTCGTGAGGGCACTCGCCGATGGTCAGGACGTCATCGGCGGAGACGTCCAGGCCCTGCCAGCCGGCCTGCACCACCGCGCGTACGCCCAGCCTGCGCACCACGTCCCTGATGGTGTCGCTCAGCCGCTCCGCGTCACCGGGAGAGACGCTGCCGAATCCGAAGTACACGGGAGCCGGACCCGAGGCGAGGAAATCGAGCAGGCGTTCGTCGGGGCGCCAGTGAGGGTCCCGGGCCGGCCACCAGTAACCCACGCACGCATGGCCGTCCGGCAATCGGTGGCCCTTCGGCAGCAGGGCGCTGCTGTATCCGTGCAACACGCGCCGGTGGCGCAGTACTTCAGCGGGCGGGCGGCCCATTCCGCGGCCCACTCCGTAACCCATTCCGCGCCGCATTCCCAGTTCCTGGCGGACCCAGGAAAGAGCCGGAGCGTACAGCGGGCTCATGGCGGCCCGCGTCAGGGTCTCGGCGAGCCGGTAGCCGTGGGGCGACAAGGCGGGGGCCGCGCTCAGTCGCGGCAGGAGCATTCCGGGGGCCGCTGTGTAGATTCCGGTACAGGGCAGGCCCGTCCCCTCGGCGATCACGGCGCATACCGGGTGCGCCAGAGGATGGGCGAGGATCGCGTCCACGCCCTGCCCGGTCGCTTCGAGAACGCCGCGGGCCATCACTTGGGCGATGTCCTGGGCGTTGCGCTTCCTGCGCCGCAGCCGGGCGGGGCTCTGCCACCGGTCGAAACGGTCGGCAGCCAGCGCGGACTCCTCCTGCCGGGCCAGCGGAAGAACGTGGACCGGCATGTTGTGGAGGCGGAACCTGGGCGCGTGACGTTCGGAGGTGGCGACCACCACCTCCTGTCCCGCGGCGACGAGGCGTACGCCCAGCCCGACATAGGGGGCCACGTCACCCGTCGAGCCCCACGTCACCAGCAGCAGTCGCATGCGGCCGAGTATGGACATGGCGCCCGTCGACCGTGCGGGGGAACACCTCCGACAGCCCCGACGAGCACGGCGTAACGCTCGAAAGGACCAAACCGGCGGTGAAATGCCGTGTCGGCCGTCCGGCCGTCGATATACAGGGCGGATGTCCCAGAGCATCGACGTGCACGTGACAGAACATGAGTTGCACTTCCGCGGCTTCCGGTACGTGGCCCGCCTGGCCACGGCGGGCGGCTGCGCGACCGAACCCGTCGTCGTCCTGGGCGGTTCCTCGCAGGATCGGTTCTCCTGGCTGCGGTACGAGCGGGTGCTCCTGTCGCACAGCAGCATGCTGACCCTGGAACTGCCCGGCTACGGAGACGCCGATCCCCTCCCGGTCGAACACGGCATCGACTTTCTCGCCGACACCGTCCGCCACGCCGTCGACGCGCTCTCGCTGGGACCGGTCAACGTATTCGGCGCGTGCTTCGGAGCCGCCATCGCGCTGCGCCTTGCCCAACGGCACCCGGATCGGGTCACGCGTCTGATGCTGGGGGGAACCGCCCAGGAGATCTCCCCCGAGTACATCGCCTCCGCGCACCGATGGCGCCGCATGGTGGACGACGGCCTGCTCGACGATGTGGCCCAGGACATGGTCGAGCAGTTCATGTCACCGCCCGAGCATGGGTTCGTGCGGCGACGGGCTGCCGTGGCTCGCCTGATGCGGCAGAGGTTCGCCCATCTCACCGCGCGTGAACTCGCCATGGACGTCACCCACCACGAGCGTCTCCTGTCGCACGCGTGGAGTCTGCCCGAGCCGGTGATCACCGCTCCCGCCCTCGTGTTCACCGGCGAGCACGACTCCATCACGCCCCCTCCCGTCGGCCGCCGCGTCGCCGAGGGGCTCGGGGCCCGGTTCGCCACGATCAAGGACTCCGACCACCTGGTGCAGATCGAGCGCGACACCGATCTGGCCGACTTGATGGACCGTTTCTTCACCGACCAGCCGCTCGAAGCCCTTCCCTACCTCAACCCCGTGGAGTGCTTCGCCCCGGCATGACAGGACCGGCAGCGGCCCCCCACCGAGGCGATGTCCGCCGGCTTCCGGCCCGGCGCGGGCGGGCCCCCCGGAGCGGTGGTTCGCTTCACCCCTTTGGATGCCGTACAGTTGTGTTTACCGACGCGGGGTGGAGCAGCTCGGTAGCTCGCTGGGCTCATAACCCAGAGGTCGCAGGTTCAAATCCTGTCCCCGCTACTGAAGACCCAGGGCCGGAAGCGTTCATCGCTTCCGGCCCTGGGTGTTTTCCGGCCCCGTGTGCCAAGAGGGCGTGCGGCACCCAGGACGTGCGTAACCCGCTCGGCCCCCACCAGGTCGCCCCCGCACCCCGCTCCGGGAAGCCTGAGTGCGGCGCGGTGATGGGCGCGGACTCGGCGGGAGACAAGCGGTGGGGCAGCGTGGCGGAATGGGCGGCGGGACCACCGCGCACGAGCGGGCCCTCGTCCGCGCCCTGCCCGTCCTGCTCCTGGCCGTCGGGATCGTGTACGACGCCTCGACCCCGGCCGAGTTCACCGCCGCCCCGCTCTTCACCGCCGCCCCGCTGATCGCGGCCCCCTTCTATTCGCTGCTCCACACCGTTCTCATGGGCATCGCGGCCTCCGTCTCCGTCCTCGTACTGCACTACGGCAACACCAACACCAGCCATGTCGAGGCCGTCACCGAGCTGGTCACCGTGGCGACCGTCGCCGCCCTCGCGATCGTCATCAACCGCGTCATCCACCGCGGATACGACCGCCTCGCCACCGCCCGCTCCATCGCCGAGGCCACCCAGCGCGCCGTCCTGCCGCAGCCGGACCCCCGCATCGGCGGGCTCGACATCGCGGCGCGGTACGAGGCCGCGCAGGCCGACGCGTTCATCGGCGGTGATCTGTACGCCGTACAGGACACCCCGCACGGCGTACGGCTCGTCGTCGGGGACGTACGGGGGAAGGGCATGGGCGCGGTGGCGGCCGTCGCCGTCGTCATCGGGGCGTTCCGGGAGGCCGCCGAGCAGGAGGCCACGTTGGAGGCCGTGGCGGAGCGCCTGGAGCGGGCGCTCGCGCGGGAAGGCATGCGGCGGGACGGGCTCGACGCCTTCGAGGGGTTCACCACCGCCGTCCTCGCGGAGATCCGGCACGGCGAAGGGGCCGTACGGCTGGTCAACCGAGGGCACCCGGCGCCCCTGCTGCTGCGCGGCGACGGACGGCTGTGCGTGCTCTCCGCGAGCGAGCCCGCGCTGCCGCTCGGCATGGGTGAGCTGGGGTTCTGGCCGGACCGGGCGGACGAGTCGGAGTTCCCGCCCGGCGCGATGCTGCTCTTCTACACAGACGGCCTCTCGGAGGCGCGGGACGCCGCGGGGGAGTTCTACGATCCCGCGACCCGGCTCGGCGGGCGGATCTTCCCCGGCCGCGAGGGGCCGCACGCGCTGCTCGCCGCGCTCGCGCAGGAGGTACGGCGGCACACCGGGGGCGCGGCGACGGACGACATGGCGCTGCTCGCGGTGCGGCGGCCGACGGCCGGGGACGCCGAGGTCACCGGCCGTGACTGAAGTGCACCGCTCCGCAGAACAATTGACGTCCTGTCAAGGGAATGTGAAGTTCCGGTGGCGGGTGGGCGGGGGTCCGCGTTAACGATCAACCGGAACAGCTTGGAATACGGACCCCCTGTCTATTAACGTTCGATAACGCAGCACGGTCGTCCCAGCCGTCACTAGAGGCGGCTCCGTGCGCACACGCCTAATCCCGCAAGGGAGCCGGGGAACCACCAACTTGGGGTGAATCGGGCATCTGTGCATCCGTGCCAGCTGTTCGTAGGAGACCTTCCTGCTCCGAACCCGTCAGCTAACCCGGTAGGCGAGAAGGAAGGAAAGGAGTGCGCCCCAGTGGCGTCCAACCGGCCTGCCCCCCAAGCCGTGTACATACCGAACGACGACGATTTCGGTGGGTACGACCAGGAGACCTGGGAGGAATGGAATCCCACTGAGGAGTCCGTCCGTCCCGTCCGCGGCAGGCACCGTGTGCACAAGAAGGGCGGCGGCGGGCTCGCCCGCAGCTCCACCGTGCTGGGCGTCGGCGTCATCGCCGCCGTCGGCGCGGGCGGCATCGCCACCGCGCAGGACGGCAAGCCCCCGGTCTCCATATCGATGCCCGACCTGGGCGCCGTCACCGACTCGCTGCCGGAGGCCAAGTCCCTTCCGGGCGTGGGCTCCCTGATATCCGACGACGCGCCGGACGCCGCGGGCTCCGATGCCGTCCCCGCCGGCGCTCCGCTCACGACCGCCGGTATGACCACCGCCGACGCGGGGCAGGGCACCTCCGACGCGGGCGAGGCCCTGCGCGCCCGCATCATGCAGCAGGCCGAGAGCCAGCAGAACCAGGCGGACGACGCGGTGCGGACCGCTGCCGAGGAGGCCGCCGCCAAGAAGGCCGCCGAGGAGGCCGCCGCCCAGCAGAAGGAAGCCAAGCGCGAGGCCGACGCCAAGGCCGATGCCAAGGCTGCCGCGAAGAAGAAGAAGGAGGAGGAGGCCCGCAAGGCCAAGGCCCTGGCCGAGCGTCGCGCCAAGCTCGCGAGAAGCTACGCCATCCCCACCTCCTCGTACACCCTGACCTCGCACTTCGGTGACTCGGGCTCGATGTGGTCCTCCGGTCAGCACACCGGTCTCGACTTCGCTGCGCCGACGGGTACCCCGCTCAAGGCCGTGCACACCGGCACCGTCAAGGAAGCCGGCTGGGCGGGCGCGTACGGCTACCGCACGGTCCTGGAGCTGTCGGACGGCACCGAGGTCTGGTACTGCCACCAGTCCTCCCTCAACGTGAGCGTCGGGCAGAAGGTCAGCACGGGCGACGTCATCGGCCGCGTCGGCGCGACCGGCAATGTCACCGGGCCCCACCTCCACCTGGAAGTCCGCACCTCCGGCGGCGCCGCCATCGACCCGCTGGCCTGGCTGCGGAGCAAGGGCCTCAACCCCTGAGCGGTCCCGTAGGGCGGACTTGACGTTCCCTTGGGGGAGTTCCCGGAATTCGTTTTCCGGCAAGGACGTTGAGGAATGCATGACTCCTCTTCGTACCCTCGGCGGATCCGACCTCGAAGTCTTCCCGCTCGCCCTCGGCGGCAACGTCTTCGGCTGGACCGCCGACCGGACCGCGTCCTTCGCCGTCCTCGACGCCTACACCGCGGCGGGCGGCAACTTCATCGACACCGCCGACGCCTACTCGCACTGGGTGGAGGGCAACAAGGGCGGCGAGTCCGAGACCGTCATCGGCGAGTGGCTGGCCGAGCGCGGCAACCGCTCCGACGTCGTCATCGCGACGAAGGTGGGCGCCCACCCCGAGTACAAGGGGCTCGCCGCCGACACCGTCAAGAGGGCCGCCGACGCGTCACTGCGCCGCCTGGGCACCGACTACATCGACCTCTACTACACCCACTACGACGACCCGTCGGTCCCGGTGGAGGAGGTCATCGGGGTGCTCGACGAGCTGGTCGAGGCCGGCAAGGTGCGCGCCATCGCCGCCTCCAACATCAGCCCCGAGCGGCTCCAGGAGTCCCTCGACTTCTCCGACCGCGAGGGCCTCGCGCGCTATGTCGCGCTCCAGCCGCACTACAACCTCGTCTCCCGCGACACCTACGAGGGCCCGCTCCAGGCGGTCGCCTCCCGCTCCGGCCTCGCGGCCGTCCCCTACTTCGCGCTCGCGTCCGGCTTCCTCACCGGCAAGTACCGCCCCGGCGCACGGGTGGAGAGCGCGCGCAGCGGCCGGGTCGAGGAGTACGTGGGCAGCGAGCGGGGCGACCGAGTCCTCGCCGCGCTCGACACGATCGCGGCGGAGCGCGGCGTCCAGGTCGCGACCGTGGCGCTCGCCTGGCTGGCGGCACAGCCCACCGTCGCGGCACCGATCGCCTCCGCACGCACGGTCGAGCAGCTGCCGGCCCTGCTGGCGGTGGCGGACGTGGAACTGACGGAGACGGAGACCGCGGCGCTCACGGCGGCTTCGGCCTAGCGGCGGCTACGAGCGGTAGGGGTTGTACGGGGCTTGGACGTACGGGGCTTGGAGGGGCGGAGCTTGCGCGTACGGGGCCTGGGGGTGACCCGGGTACCCGTACGCGTACCCGTGCCCGGCGTACGGCATGGGCGCGGGCATGGGCATGGGGAGCATGACCGGGGCCGTCGCGCGGGCCGCGTAGGCCAGGGCGGGGCGGGCCGGTTCGCGGCGCTCCCAGAGCTTTTCGAGCAGCTCCCGTTCGCGTACGACGAAGTCGGGGCCCGCCCTGCCGCGCCGGCCCCGGTGGCGCAGGAACGCGAGCGACGTCGCGTACATCTCGTACTCCACGACCGTGCGGGCCGCGGCCTTTCCCCAGGTGTACGAGGCGTAGTCGCGGGCCAACGCGCGGGCGCGCATCGAGCCGAGCGCGAACGGCTCGGGCGGGGTGAGCCAGCCCGCCGCCGTGTACGCGGGCAGCTCCGCGCGGATCAGGCGCAGTTCGCGCTGCCGGGTCCAGATCGCCAGCCAGGTCAGCAGGCCGAAGGAGGGCAGCATGATGAGCGCGTACACGGTGAAGAACCCGTACTGGCCGAAGACCGCGGAGCCGTTCCACAGCGCGTGCATGCCCATCGCGAGCAGCAGTCCCGTAAGGGGAAGCAGTACGCGGCGCAGGTGATGGCGCTCGGCGGCGAACGCGGCGAGGCCGAAGCCGATGCCGGTCAGGACCGTGAACAGCGGGTGCGCGAAGGGTGACATGACCACGCGTACGAAGAACGTCGCGGCCGTCACGGAGGCGAGGCCGCTGTCGCGGCTGAGCTGGTCGGTGACGAAGGCGTTGCCGAGGTAGAGGATGTTCTCGGTGAACGCGAAGCCGGTCGCGGTCACCCCGGCGATCACCACGCCGTCGACGAGGCCGGTGAAGTCCCGTCTGCGGAAGAGGAAGACGAGGAGTATGGCCGCCGCTTTGGCCGATTCCTCGACGATCGGGGCGATGACCGTGGCGCCCAGGGTGTCGGCGCTGGTGGGGTCGGCGGTGGCGGTGGCTATCCAGCGGATCGCGAAACTGTTCGCGACGATCGCGACGAGCGCGGCCGCGCAGGCACCCCACGCGAAGGAGAAGAGGAGGTTTCGCCAGGGCCCCGGCGCCACCCGGTCCAGCCAGCGGAACGCGGCGACGAGCAGCGGTACGGGAACCGTGGCGAGGCCGAGCCCGACGAGGAAGCCCTCGGTGCCGGTCTGCTCCCTCACCAGGGCGAGGATCACCAGGCCGGAGAGGGCGAGCAGGGTGACGAGCCCGGCCGCCCGTATCGCGCGCCGCTGCCACCAGCGGGCGCGGCGCAGCTCCCCCGGGGCGGGGGCCTCGGGGGGTATCGGATACGGAGGACTGGTGGCCACGTCGTTGACCCTAACGAGGGATACGGGTGACCGCGACGGGGTGTCAGCTCCGGGGGCTTGTTCCGGTGCCCTCGCGGGCCGGTTCGTGCAGGGTCTCGGCGCGGCGGAAGAGCAGGTCGTGGACGGTGTGGCCCTTGTCCAGGCCCTGGCCCTCGAAGCGGGTGAAGGGGCGGAAGGCGGGGCGCGGGGCGTACCCGCCGTCGGGCTGGGTGTTCTCGAAGTCGGGGTGCGCGGTGAGCACCTCCAGCATCTGCTCGGCGTACGGCTCCCAGTCCGTCGCGCAGTGCAGCAGCGCGCCGGGCTTGAGCGAGGGCGCGGCCAGCGTCAGGAACTCCGGCTGGATCAGGCGGCGCTTGTGGTGGCGGGCCTTGGGCCAGGGGTCGGGGAAGTAGACGCGGAGTCCGTCGAGGGACTCGGGCGGGAGCATCTCGCGGAGCAGGATGATCGCGTCGCCGTTGGCCACGCGGACGTTCGTCAGACCGCCGCGCTCGGCGAGCCCGAGGAGGTTGCCCTGGCCGGGGGTGTGCACGTCGACGGCGAGGATGCCGGTGCCGGGGTCGGCGGCGGCCATCTGCGCGGTCGCCTCGCCCATGCCGAAGCCGATCTCCAGGACGACGGGGAGGTCGGGGCGCGGCCCGGTCTCGTCCGCGAACAGCTCGGCGAGGTCCAGCTTGCGCAGCCCGTCGATGTCCAGTCCCCACGTGGGCCAGAGCCGCCGCAGGGCATCACCCTGGCTGGCGGTCACCCGGCTGCGACGAGGCTGAAAACTGCGGATCCGCCGCTCGTGGTGCGACCCGGCGGGATCGGGCGAGGGCCCCCCGGGAAACCGGGGCGCGGCCTGCACACGGCCACTGGACCGAGGGGCTTCGGGGTTATGGGATGAGTCAGACACAGTGCGGCGATTTTACGGGTTGGGCCGGGGGGAAGCGGGGCCGTGCTGTGGAGGGGGCGCGCGGAGGTGCCCTGTAAGGGGGCGCGGGGGATCCGACGCGGGGCGCGGGGAGGTGCCCCGTAAGGGGCGCCGGGAATCACGAGGGCGCCCAGACGTGCCCCATAAGGGGCGCGGGGAACTGCGCGCTCAGCCACGACCGTGCCGCAGGGAAGCAACTACGAACCGCCCCGCAGGGAAGCTGCGCTCAGCCACGACCGTGCCGCAGGGAAGCAACTACGAACCGCCCCGCAGGGAAGCCGCCTGCCGAGCCTCTCCGGCCTCCCGGGAAGCCGCCCCCCCCGGGCCCCCGGGATCGCCCCCTCAGCCCCCCTGAGAACCAGCCCGCAACGCCCCGATGGCCCGGCGGGCCACCTCCCTACCAATAGGGAGGGACGCCGTAGCCGCAGGCGAGGGAGCGTTCAGAACATGCACCGCCCGCGGCCCCTCCCGAATAAGGAAGTCGTCGACCAGCGTCCCGTCCCGCAGAACCGCCTGGGCCCGGACCCCGGCCGGGGCGGGCACCAGGTCCTCGGAGTCGATCGCGGGCAGCAGCCTGCGCACCGCTTCGGTGAACGCCCCCTTGGAGGCGGACCGGCGCAGCTCGCCCGCCCCGTACCGCCAGTGCCGGCGGGCGATGTGCCAGGAGCCCGGCCAGCCGAGCGTGCCGGCCAGCTCCCGGGGATGGACGGCCGACCAGGTGTACCCCTCGCGGGCCAGGGCCGGGACCGCGTTCGGACCCACGTGGACGCCGCCGTCGATGCCCCGGGTGAGGTGGACGCCGAGGAAGGGGAAGGCGGGGTCGGGCACGGGGTAGACGAGTCCGCGCACCAGCTCGGGGCGGGCCAGTTCGAAGTACTCCCCCCGGAAGGGGACGATCCGCATGCCCGGGTCGTCGCCGGTGAGCCGCGCGACCTCGTCGCAGTGCAGCCCCGCGCAGTTCACCAGGACCTTGCCGCGCACCACCGCGCCGTCGGCGGTCCGGACGGCGACACCGAGGGAGGGGCGGCGGTCGACGCGGACGACGCGCCCGCCCGCGCCGTAGCGGATGTCGGCGCCCGAGGCGGCCGCCAGATGCTCCGCCACCGCGCCGTAGTCGCAGACGCCGGTCGTCCCGACGTGGATGGCGGCCAGGCCGCGGACCTCCGGCTCGTACTCCGCGATCTGGGCGGGGCCCAGCTCGCGCACCGGAATGCCGTTCTCCCTGCCGCGCTGGACGAGGGCGTGGAGGCGGGGCAGCTCGGCGCGGTCCGTGGCGACGATCAGCTTGCCGGTGACCTCGTGCGCGATGCCGTACTCCGCGCAGAACTTGATCATCTCGGCGCCGCCGCGGACCGCGTACCTGGCCTTCAGCGAGCCCGGGGCGTAGTAGATCCCGCTGTGGATCACGCCGCTGTTGCGGCCCGTCTGGTGGCGGGCGGGACCCGTCTCCTTCTCCAGGACCGTGACGCTGGTGCCGGGGGCGGCGCGCGTGAGGGCGTACGCCGTCGCGAGACCGACGATCCCGCCGCCGATCACCAGCACATCGCAGTCGTACGCGACCTTCTTCACCGCGCCTCACCTCCCACCACAGATACTGCCCTGCGCCACTGACAACGCCCTCAAACCTGGGGTGGATGCGTGCGGCCGATATGCCCCACTCCGCGCCTCTACGCGGGTGCCATCAGCAGCGGGCGGGCCCGCTCGCGCAGTTCGACGACCCGGGGCTCGTCCCCGTACGGCTCCAGGCGGTGCAGGAGGTCGCGCACGTACTCCGTGGTCCTCGCGGACGAGATGCGCCCGGCGACCTCCAGCGCGCGCGTGCCCTGCTCGCAGGCCGCGTCGAGGTTGCCGGACTCCAGCTCGGCGACCGCCGAGACGACCAGGCGCAGGCCGTGCGACCGTACGAATTCCTCGGTGGGGCGGGACAGCGCCTGTTCCGTGAAGCGCCGCACCTGCCGGGGCGCCTTGAGGTCGCGGTAGCACTCGGCGGCGTCCGCGGCGAAGCGGTCGTAGGAGTAGAAGCCGAGCCAGGAGGGGTCGTTGTCGCCGTCGCGGGCCCGCTCCAGCCAGCCCTCGGCGGCCCGCAGCGCCGCCCCCGCGGCCGGCGCGTCATGGGCACGCGCGTGTGCCCGCGCCTCGACGAGCCGGAAGAAGCTCATGGTGCGGGCCGTCGCGAGGCCGCGGTTGCGCTCCAGGGCGGCCTGCGCGAGGTCGACCCCCTCGTCCCCGAAGCCGCGGTAGGTCGCCTGGAGGGACATGGAGGCGAGGACGTACCCCCCTAAGGGCACGTCGGCGGCCGCGCGGGCGAGCCGCAGCGCCTGGATGTAGTAGCGCTGGGCGGCCTCCTGCTGGCCGGTGTCGAAGGCCATCCACCCGGCGAGGCGGGTCAGCTCGGCGGACGCTCCGAAGAGGGCGCGGCCCACCTCGTCGGAGTAGGAGCCGAGCAGCAGCGGCGCCGCCTCGACCCGCAGGCACTCCGGGACCATGGAGGAACGCCAGTCGCCGCCGCCGTACTTGGAGTCCCAGCGCCGCGCGTCCTCCGCGGCCTCCCGCAGCTTCAGCACGTCGCTGTGGCCGACCTTCATCGGCGCGCCGCCGTCGTCGGCGTGCGCCAGGTCCCGCGGCACGTCGCGCGAGGCGTCGCGCGCCACGGAGCTGTCGGCCGGGGTTATCAGCCAGCGTGAGGCGGGTGTCGCGTACGCGCTGACCGCGAAGGATCCCGCGAGGGACTGCCAGATGCCGCCGCCCGCGCGGCGGCCCGCCAGATCGAGGCGGTACAGCTCGGTGGCCGACTTCACGGCCGCCCCCACGTCACGGGGGAAGGCGAGGCCGACCTCGGGCGCCGGGTCGGCGTCCGCGAGGCCGATCTCGTGCAGCGGCACCGGGCGGCCGAGCTTCTGGCCGATGGCCGCCGCGATCAGGTGCGGGGCGGCGCCCTGCGGCACCATGCCCTTGGACACCCAGCGCGCCACCGATGTCTTGTCGTATCGAAGCGTCAACCCGCGTTGTGCGCCGAGGTCGTTGACCCGGCGTGCGAGTCCCGCGTTGCTGATTCCCGCGAGGGCGAGAACGGTGCCGAGTTTTTCGTTCGGCCCGCGTTGCTCCCTGGACATGCGCCACCCCTCGACACAGACGGCTGCCGGGCGATGACTGGACCGCACGGCATTCGTGCTGCGTTCCCCCGGGGGCAGTGGGCCCGGTGGCCGGAATCCCGGCCGCAAGAGCGTTTGGCCGATCCTCCAGGTATATGCCTCCGCGAAAACATCAGCACACACAGCGTAGTTCGCCGCATCCCAAGCGTTAAGAGGCGCAGTTCCGTATGGCGGGATTGTTGTCCGTACGGAAGCACGAGGGGCCGCGGAGCGTGCTCCCGGTGTGTGGCCGTGCGCCTGTCCGTGCGCTCTTCTGCGGCCATGGCGGGAGCGCTTCCCTTGGGGATGCGTGGGTCGGCCCGCTGCGCTGGAGTCAGTGGGCTGGGGGACACCGCCGCCTCCGTCCCCGCGGGCGGCGGACCGGTCCGGGAGGCGAACACCGCCTCCCGGGCTGAGTGTTGCCCTTCAATGATGACGTCCTGGGCTCATCCCAGGCCGATTTGGCCGAAAATAGCCTATGTGATGGATCGGGCATTTCGCCCATTCGCGAGTTGGGCGCCACGCGCGTGCCCTGGCCCGCTGGAATCGTGCGCAAGGAGAAGGGCATCTTCCGCCCTTCAACTACCGCCCTCACAGGGTGGATTCACCGCCGTGCGAGCGGCCACGCGGCCCCTCCCGTGTGCCTTCTTCGTGGCAGCATGGGACCCCAGTGCTTCGGTGCACTGGTCGGCCGTGCCTCTCGGCGCCTGCCGACGGTCGTCCACAGCCTGTGGAGGCAGTGATGCGGTGGTTGGTGGGGTGGAGCAGTACCGCCGCGAGGCCCTCGGTGGTGGGCTCGGCCGGGGCCACCGGTGACGACGGCGAGTCCGTGCACCCCGTGGGCTCCCAGCTCCTGTGGGGCGACCCGGACCCGCTCTGGGCGGTCGGCGACTGGCGGCCCGACGAAGTGCGGACGCTGAAGGTCGACGAACAGACCCGCATCGCGGTCCTCGGCACCTGCGGAGCCTCCGACGAGCAGCTGCGGGTGGGCCTGTTCGCCGCGCGCGGCGGCGCGCTGCGCCACCTCACCGCCTGGTCCGGCAGCTACACGGCGGTCGTCCAGGTCGGCCGCCGCGTCATGATCGCCGGTGATCTCGCGGGTGCCCGCCCCGTCTTCCACACCCCCTGGGCGGGCGGTACGGCCTACGCCACCGCCGCGCTGCCGCTGGCCGACCTCATCGAGGCCCACCTCGACATCGGCCACCTCGCGGCGCTGCTCGCCGCCCCCGAGGTCCCCGAGGCGCTGCACGACTCGACGCCCTACCAGGGCGTGCGGCGCGTGCCCCCGGGGCACGCGCTCATCCTGCGCGCGGGCGCGCGGGAAGTCGCCGGGTACGAGCCGGTCGCCTCGCTCGCCGTCGCCGCCCCCGCCGCCGACGCGGCGAGCGCGGTGGACGGCGTCCGCGACGCCCTCGTGGAGGCGGTACGAGCCCGCCTCACCGCCCCGCGCCACGTGCCCGGCACGGACATCGACCCCGGCCCGGTGCCCGGCATGGGACCCGCCGAGCGGCGCGCCGCGCGCGGCATGCCGGTGCCGGGCATCGGAGCGGACCTCTCCGGCGGGCCCGCGTCCGGCACCCTCGCCCTCCTCGCCGCCGGTCTGCCCGGCATGCCCGGCACGGTCCTCGGCCATGGCACGGGCGCCGGGGAGCGCCTCCTCGCCGTCACCTTCAACGACCTCGCCGTCAACGGCCGCGAGGCGGAGCTGGAACGGGCCGGCGCCATCGCCGCCAACCCGCGCCTGCACCACGTGGTCGTCGCCGGGGGCGAGGACGCCCTGCCCTACGCCGACCTGGAAGGGCCCCTGACGGACGAACCGAGCAGCACCCTGGTGACCGCCCAGCGCCACCGCGCCCGGCTCTCCTCGGGCAGCGCGGACCACTTCACGGGCCACGGGGCGCGACAGGTCCTCGACGCCCACCCGGCCCGGCTCGCCGACCTCCTGATGGACCGCAAGCGCCGCCACCTCGTGCGCCCGGTGGCCGCGCTGGCGAAGGCCGACGGCTCGGTGATGGTCCCCGCGCGCGTGTACGGCGCGGCGCGCAAGCTGGCCCGCATGCCGCACCGCGCGGGCGTCCAGTCGCTCGCCGAACGGCTGCTGCACCGCCGCTTCGACGAACCGGGCGGAGCCGTGGGGGCGTCGCTCGCCGC
This sequence comes from Streptomyces sp. NRRL S-920, assembly GCF_000717945.1. Classification (NCBI taxonomy): domain Bacteria; kingdom Bacillati; phylum Actinomycetota; class Actinomycetes; order Kitasatosporales; family Streptomycetaceae; genus Streptomyces; species Streptomyces sp. NRRL S-920. Next base: position 13,040 of record NZ_JODF01000048.1, on the reverse strand, counting down.
CCTCGCCTGGGCCAGACCAGGCCCGGCCGCACGCTGGCTGACCGGCGAGGCCCTCGCTGAAGTATCGGTTCGGCTCAACGACACGACGATGCGCCCCGGCGGCCCCGGCCAGCGCCCCGGGGAATTCCGCGCGCGTGCCGCCCTCGCCCGGCACGCCGCCGACCTCCGCATCCTGGAGCAGGCCGCCGAGGTGCGCTTCCAGCGCCTGCACGCGCCCTTCCTGGACAACCAGGTCGTCCGCGCGTGCCGGGCGCTCCCCGAGGCCCTGCGCGTCCAGCCGGGGGCGCGGGCCGCGATCCTGCGTACGGTGCTGGAGGGCGCCGGGGTCGCCGATCTGCCGTCCGGCTGGGGCGCCCCCTCCCACGCCTCGGACGCGGCCGCCGCCCGCACCGGCCTGCGCGTGGCGGTGGACGAGCTGATCACCCTCTTCGACACCCCGCTGCTCGCCCAGGCGGGCCTGGTCGAGGCCCGCGTCGTCCGCAAGGCGCTGCGCGAGGCGGCGGAGGGGGAGCCGCTCCCGCTGGACGGCCTGGCCGACCTGGTCTCCACGGAGCTGTGGCTGCGCAGACTGCTGTCGCGAAGCCAGTACGAGGGCCTCCGGCCGGCACGCCGAGAGCACGCACCGGACGCCGCGACGCCCGCCCTCCGGGCGAACGACGCGACTTTGCGGACACGCCCTAGCGCGCCCGCCGCTAAAGCGCGCGCCTTAAGGGGACATGCCAGGGAGAATGGCCCGGTGCGGTACGGAATCCTGGGCGCCACCGAGGCGTACGACGAGCAAGGCGCCCCCCTGCCCGTAGGGGGCCAGCGGCTGCGCGCCCTGCTCGCCGCCCTGGCGCTGCACGCGAACCGCACGGTCACCGTCGGCGCCCTCATCGACGAGGTCTGGGCCGACGATCCGCCGACCGACGCCCCAGCCGCCCTCCAGGCCCTCGTCGGCCGGCTGCGCCGCGCCCTCGGCAAGGACGCCGTCGCCTCCGCCCCCGGTGGCTACCGCCTCGACGTCGCCCCCGAAGACGTCGACCTGCACCGCTTCGAACGCCTCGCGCGCGAGGGCAGGGCGGCCCTGGACAGCGACGACCCCGCGCCCGCCGCCCGCGCCCTGCGTGCCGCGCTCGCCCTGTGGCGCGGCCCGGCCCTCGCCGACCTGCCCGACCGGGCCGCCGCCGCACGCCCCGAGGCCCAGCGAGCGGAGGTGCTCCGGGCGCGGATCGAGGCGGACCTGCTGCTGGGCCGCGCGCCCGATGTCGTACCGGAACTGCGGGAACTGACCGCGGCCCAGCCCTACGACGAGACAGCGCGCGCCCTGCTGATCCGCGCCCTGCGCGACGCCGGACGCGGGGCCGACGCGCTCGCCGCCTACGAGGACGCGCGCCGCGCCCTCGCCGAGGGCCTCGGAGCCGATCCGGGGCCGGAACTGCGCGCGTTGCACGAGGAGTTGCTTGCCCCCGCCGGCCGGCGGCCCCAGCGGGAAGCCGACCAGGACGGCGCTCGGGAAGCCGACCAGGACGGCACCCAGGAAGCCGCCCGGAACCGCGCCCCGGCGGACCGGAAGCCCGAGCGGAAGGGGAACATCCGTAACCGTTTGACCTCTTTCGTCGGACGGGAACCCGAGCTGGCCGCCATCCGTTCGGATCTGCACAGGGCCCGCCTCGTCACCCTCACCGGACCGGGCGGCTCCGGAAAGACCCGCCTCGCCGAGGAAGCCGCCGCCGGGCATCCGCAGGCATGGCTGGCCGAGCTGGCCCCGCTCGACCACCCCGAGGCGGTGCCCGGCGCTGTCGTCAGCGCGCTCGGTCTGCGCGAGACCCTGCTGATGACCAGCGAACTGTCCGTCCCGCAGGACGACCCGCTCGGCCTGCTCGTCGAGTACTGCGCCCAGCGCGCACTGCTCCTGATCCTTGACAACTGCGAACACGTGATCGACGCCGCCGCCGCGCTCGCCGAGACGCTCCTCACGCACTGCCCCGGCCTCACGATCCTCGCCACCAGCCGCGAGCCCCTGGGCGTGCCCGGCGAGTCCGTCCGTCCCGTCGAGCCGCTCCCGCCCGACCCGGCACACCGCCTGTTCGCCGAGCGGGCCGCGGCGGTGCGGCCCGGCTTCGCCCCCGAGGAGGACGCCGAGGCCGTCGCCGAGATCTGCCGCCGCCTGGACGGCCTGCCGCTCGCGATCGAACTGGCCGCCGCCCGCCTGCGGTTGCTCGCCCCGCGCCAGATCGCCGACCGGCTCGACGACCGCTTCCGCCTCCTGACCAGCGGCAGCCGCACGGTCCTGCCCCGCCAGCAGACCCTGCGGGCCGTTGTCGACTGGTCCTGGGACCTGCTCGGCGAGGCGGAGCGGACCGTCCTGTGCGAGGTGTCCGTCTTCGCGGGCAGCTGGGACCTGCCTGCCGCCGAGGCGGTCTGCACCGGTCCCGCCACGGAACTGATCGGCGCCCTCGTCGACAAGTCCCTGATCGTGGCGGTCCCGGGCTCGGGGCCCGAGGACGGAGGCATGCGCTACCGCCTCCTGGAGACCATCCACGAGTACGCCGCCGAGCGCGCCGCCGAGACCCCCGGCCTGCTCCCGGCCGCGGCCCGGCGCCACAGCGCGTACTTCCGCGCGCTGGTCGAGCGCGCCGAGCCCCTGCTGCGTACCGCCGAGCAACTGCCGTGGATCAGACGTCTGGAGACGGAGCTGGACAACATCCGCGCGGCCCTCCAGCACTCCGTCGAGGCGCGCGACACGACGACGGCCCTCGCCCTCGCCCTGCACACCGGCTGGTTCTGGTGGCTGCGCAACTTCCGCCGCGAGGGCTGCGAGTGGATGAGCCGGGTCCTCGGCCTGGCCCCGAGCTGCGCCACGCACGGCGCCTGGGGCCTGCCCGACGAGGACGACCCGCTCTACTGGCCGTGGATGGAGCTGCGGCTGCTGCACCTCTTCCTGGTGACGGAGACCCTGCCCGCCGACGCGCGAACGGACCAGGAGGGCTGGACCAAGGGCGGGTACGTCGAGCGGGTGCGCGCCGTCTTCGCACGCCCCGGCCCGGAGTCCGCCCGGTTCCCGGGACTGATCTGGCCGTTCACGATCTTCTTCACCGGCGGCACGCACGACCACACCCGCCCCGCCGTCGACCAGGCGGTCGAGAACTGCCGCCGCTACGGCGGCGACTGGGAACTCTGCGTCATCCTCATGTTCCGCGCGCACATGGCCATCGACATGAACGGCAACTTCTCGGGCGTCGACGAGGACCTCGCCGAGCTGCGTGCGCTCAGCGGACGCGTGGGCGACCGGTGGGTAGGGGCCCAGGTGAGCAGCGCCGCGGGCGAGGCAGCGATGGCCCGCAGCCGCCACGGAGAGGCCCGCGTCGCCTACGAGGAAGGGCTGCGCCTGGCCTACGAAGTGGGGGCGTACGCGGAAACGCCGTTCCTCCTGGCGAGGCTCGCCGAGATCTCCTACCTGGAGGGCGACCGGGAGGCGGCGGAGAAGACCCTGGACGAGGCGAGCACCGAGGCCGACCGCTACGGCGTGACCGACTCGCATTCCTACGTACGGCTGTTGCGCGCCGTGATGGCGCTGGACGACGGTGATCCGGCCGCGGCCGGCAGGCTGTGCGCCGCTGCCCGCGGCGAGTCGACGTACGGCACGCCGCCACCGCAGTTCAGCGTGGCCGTGCGCGGCGTGGAGGCCCGGGTCACCGCCGCCGAGTCGGGCCCGGCGGCGGCCCTGCCCGAGCTGACCGACGCGCTGCGCGAGGCCGTGAACGCGCGGTGCTCCGAGGTGATCGTCGCGTCCCTGGTGGATACCGGCGCGACGTTCCTCAGCGACCTCGGCGACCACGCGCGCGCGGCCCGCCTCCTGGCCGTCGGCACCCGCCTCCGGGGCGGCCATCCACGCCCCCGCCCCGAGGTGAGGGCCGCCGACCGCGTCAGAACCGCCGCCACGGCCGCCCTCACCGCGCCACGCTACGAGGCCGCGTACGCCGCAGGCGACGACCTCACGATCGACGAACTGCTCAGCGAACTGACCGAGGCCATGAACGGCCCGGCCCCGTCCGGCCATGCGGGGCCGGACACGCCCTAGGGCGTCGCCGCGAAGTCCCGCCTGCGCCGCGACGCCCGGCACGCACTCTCGCCGCGTCGGCCGAAAAGCCCGAGTACACCCCGTACGAGGGCATCCGGCCGCCACGCCGAGCGCGGGCACCGGACCGCCCTGCCGCCCGCCTTGCGGGTGAGCGACGGGACTTAGTGGGCCCGCCCTAGAAGCAGCGCATCCGCGACTGCGCCCAGTCCGCGAGTGCCACCGAGGAGAAGGGCGTGTGCGGCTCGACGACGAGGCGGATGGTCTTGCGGCCCGTGAGGTTCACCTGCATGGGCAGCGCGGGGTCGCCGCCCTTCATCAGCGGCGACTGCCACAGCCGCGCCCCGTCCGCGTACACGGAGAAGCGCACCGCGCCCAGCTCCATCGTCATGTCGTCGACGCCGACGAGCGCGTCGTACGTCGTGCAGCTGCGGTTGAGGTCGATCGTCACGGAGGACTTGCCGTGCACGGTCACTCCGTGGGAGTAGCGCCGGTCGTCGATCGACAGGCCCCGGCGCTGCCACACCCAGCTGCTCTCGCTGAGCCTCATCTCGGGCTTGGTGCCGTCGCCCACCGTGCCGTACTGGAGCTCGCTCCAGTGGTAGACCGCCGGGGCCGGTGGCGGGGGCGGTGGTTTCGGAGCCGGCTTGGGGGGCGGGGTGGGCTCGGGCTTGGGAGGAGGTGGCGGCGGTGGCGGCGGCTTCGGCTTGGGCTTCTCCTCGGCGGGCGGCTTCGGCGCGGGCGGCGGCGGCGTGGGCTTGGGGGTCGGCTTCGCCGCGGGGGGCGGCGGAGAGGGCTTGGGCTTCAGGGGCGGCGGCTTCTGCGGCACGATCGACTCGGACACCGCGGGCTCCTTGGCCTTCGGCGGCCGGTCCTCCTTGGGCTTGCCGTCGCCACCGGTGAGGGCGATCGCCGCGGCGACCCCGGCCGCCACGACGACGCCCGCGGCGATACCGGCCTTCGCGGGGGCGCCGAGCCCTTCGGAAGCGGCGGCCGCGCCCGCGGTCGACCCTCCGGATGAGCCGCCCGTGGCCGCGCCCGCGGCTCCCGCGGCGCCCGCGCTCGCGGTGCCGCATCCGACGAGCGCGGCCACCTTCGCGTACCCGGCGGCACCGAACCAGCCGATGACGGCGATCGGCACGACCGCGGGGATCCCGCTGGCGACTTCCTTGATCTGGCCCGCGGCCAGCCGGCACTTGGCGCACTCCTCCAAGTGCTTGCGCAGGCCCCGCTCGGCGCGAGTGCGCAGCCCGCCGCGGGCGTAGGCGCCGAGGCGGTCGGCGTAGCGCGCGCACTCCTCGCTCTCGGTGAGGGTGGCGCTCACGTGCGCCTGGAGGTAGGCCTGCTTGAGGCCCTCGCGGGCGCGGCTCGCGAGCACGCGCGTGCCGTTCGCGTCGAGGCCGAAGAGCGTGGCGACCTCGCTCGGGGACTCGTCCTCGATCTCCGTGTGCCACAGCACGGCCTGCCAGCGCTCCGGCAGGCTGCGGAAGGCCTGCATGGCCATCGACTGCTCGGCCTCGTGCATCGCGCGGACGTCCGCGCCCAGGTCCAGGGTGTCGTCGTCACCCACGTCGGTGCCGCGCGCGGCCTGCGCGGCGAACACCGCGAAGTCGTCGACCAACTGCTCCCGCCTGGCCGATTTCGTCCACCCGGCGGCGACGCGCCTGATCGTGGTCAGCAGATAGGCGCGCACCGCGTACTCGGGCCCGCTGCCGCCGCGTACCGCCTGGAGCATGCGGGCGAAGACCTCGGCGGTGAGGTCGTCGGCGGTGTGGCCGTCGCGGCAGCAGGTGCCGGCGTAGCGGCGGACGGCTTGGGCGTGCCTGCGGTACAGCTCCTCGTACGCGGAGTCGTCGCCCGTCCGCATCCGCGAGATCAGGTCGGCGTCGGACGGCACCGCTTCCCCGTTGCCGGGCGCGGCGGCTCCCGGGCCGCCCTCGCGCTGCGGCGGCACGCTGGGGCCGGGGGCCGTGCCGGATGCCGTCCCGCCGGTCCCCTGGCCACCGCTCGCCGAGGGTGCCTCCTCGCCGAAGCCGGTGGACGGCGGCTCGTCCCGACCGTCAACACTCATCGCGGAACGCCCCCGGTTGCACACTCAGACCCGACCACCGGGAAAGCGTGGCACACGGCCGCGCTCGGACCACGGGGGATGACAGGCAACCACTCGTCCGAGGTGACTTCCCGCAACGGAGCACTACCGTTCACCCATTCGGGGAAGACTCAACAGCCGCGGTGCTAAACGGAGTTGAGTCTTCCGCCGTCAGGGTGCCGCTACGACGGCCGCGACCGCAGTCCTTCGAGCAGGATGTCCAGCAGTCGCGAGGAGGCCGCGGCCTGCTGTGCCGCGTCCGGCAGCGAGGGCGCCGCCGTCGCTATCACCAGGAGCACGTCCGAGACGGTCACGTCCGGGCGCAGCTCGCCCGCCGCACGGGCACGCTCCACGAGACGGCCGACGACATCGAGGAGCGTCGCCGTCCCCGGGTCCTCGCCCATCGGGACCGACTCCTCGGCCGGCGCCTGGCGCTGTTCCACCAGGCGCAGCTCGGGCGAGTCCGGGGCGGGCTGGCGCTGCTGCGGCACCCTCGCCTCGTCCTCGTCGGCCGCGCCGTCCTCGACGCTCACCCGCAGCACCTGCGGCGGCAGCAGCCGCCCCGCGCCCGACGCCACGGACGTCCGCAGGAAGCGCGAGAGCGCCGACCACGGCTCGTCCTCCTGCCCGAGGGCGGCACGCGCCTGGTCGGTCAGCCGGGCGGTCTCCTCCTCGGCTATCCGCCTGACCAGCACGTCCTTGCTCGGGAAGCGGCGGTAGACGGTGCCGACCCCGACCCGCGCGCGGCGTGCCACGTCTTCCATCGGCGCGCCGTAACCCAGCTCGCCGAAGACCTCGCGTGCCGCGCGAAGTACATGCTCGAGATTGCGCTGTGCGTCGACACGCAGCGGTGTCGTGCGCGCTCCTTCCCCCATGTCACGTCCGTTCCCGCTGAGGCCGACGGCTGATGCCGACGCGGCAGCGGAAGTCCAGTGGGTTTCCTGAATGCTCATACACGTTCCCCCGGTTAATGACGTCTCCCCCCGGAGACTCCCCGCCATTGGTCAACCGGCGTGTGGGGAGCGAACCCTTCCGCGAGCCCGGAAACTCGGCTCGACGAGCGCATCCCCCGACACCCCGACGTCCCACGAACATAGTTGAGCCTGAGTCAATTCAGAAGGGGTGGGTTCCGCACGGAGCGCCCCCCGATCGGAGTACGCACCGTTTCCGGCCTTATCGTCCCCCATCCGCATACCCCCCTCACCCCCGCTGACCTGCGCACCTTGCACGCTCCGGCGCAATACCCCGGGCGCCGGGGGCGCACTGCGACTGGTCACACAAATTGCCGGGCCTGTGGACAAACTCTGTAGCCGGGTGCGTCATGGGATGGTGAAGGAACCTGTGCGCATTCTCGTCGTCGGCGGCGGCTACGTCGGTATGTACACCGCGCTGCGGCTCCAGCGGAAGCTGAAGTCGGAGCTGAAGCGGGGTGAGACCGAGATCGTCGTGATCACTCCCGAGCCGTATATGACGTATCAGCCATTCCTGCCCGAGGCGGCGGCCGGAAACATCTCGCCGCGCCACGTCGTCGTACCGCTGCGCCGCGTCCTCGACCAGTGCCGCGTCGTCATCGGCGAGGTCGAGTCGGTCGACCACGCCAAGCGCACCGCGACCTTCACCACGCTCGCCACCGAGGAGGAGGGCACCGGGCCGGTCGACATCGTGTACGACGAACTGGTGCTGGCCCCCGGATCCATCTCCCGCACGCTGCCCGTCCCCGGCCTCGCCGAGTACGCCATCGGCTTCAAGACCGTCGAAGAGGCCATCGGACTGCGCAACCACGTCATCGAACAGATGGACATCGCCTCGTCGACCCGCGACCCCGCGATCCGCGACGCGGCCCTGACCTTCGTCTTCGTAGGTGGCGGGTACGCGGGCGTGGAGGCGCTCGGCGAGCTGGAGGACATGGCGCGCTACGCCGCCCGGTACTACCACAACATCAAGGCCGAGGACATGAAGTGGATCCTCGTCGAGGCGACGGGGCGGATCCTGCCCGAGGTCGGCGAGGAGATGGGCCAGTACACCGTGCGGGAGCTGCGACGGCGCAATATCGACGTACGCCTGGAGACCCGCCTCGACTCCTGCGAGGACCGGGTCGCCGTGCTGAGCGACGGCTCCCGCTTCCCCACCCGCACCGTCGTGTGGACGGCGGGCGTCAAACCGCACCCCGTCCTCGCCGCCTCCGACCTGCCGCTGAACGAACGCGGCCGCCTCAAGTGCACCGCGCGGCTCTCCGTCGAAGGCGCCACGCACGCGTGGGCGGCCGGAGACGCCGCCGCGGTCCCCGACGTCACCGCGGACGAGCCCGGCAAGGAGTGCGCGCCCAACGCCCAGCACGCCGTGCGCCAGGCCAAGGTCCTCGGCGACAACATCGTGGCGACCCTGCGCGAGCGGCCCCTCAAGGAGTACCGGCACAAATACGTCGGCTCCGTAGCGTCCCTGGGACTGCACAAAGGTGTCGCACACGTCTACGGACGCAAGCTGAAGGGCTACCCTGCCTGGTTCATGCACCGCGTCTACCACTTGAGCAGAGTGCCGACCATCAACCGCAAGTCCCGTGTGCTCGCCGAATGGACCCTCTCCGGACTGTTCAAACGCGAGATCGTCTCCCTCGGATCGCTTGAGCACCCCCGTGCGGAGTTCGAACTGGCGGCCGGGCGCGAGCGCCCGAAGGAGTCCTCCTGACCGGAGTCAGGAACTCCCCGCGCAGGACCCACGTCTGACGGATGTCCGTCCGGACCGCCGATGTCAGTCCGGCAGACGAGACTGTTCGTGTGACCATGGTCCGGCCGCAAGGCCGACCAGGGACGTCCGCCCTCGACATGCTGTGTTCCCGATCCAGAAGCGACACCACGAGGCCTACCGCAGTGAACTTCACGCGCTGGAGCGCCCGGCTCCCCGGAACGCAGCGCCGCGCAGCAGCGCGGACCGAACAGACGATCGCCACGGCATCCCGAGGAGACGGCTCCGTCCCCGCGGCCCGCGCCGAGCGGCTCTCCGACGGGACCCGGCCCACGCCCGCCGACGGCATCGACCAGCTGCCGGCCCGCGAGGTGCTCGACCGCATCCCCGCCCTCGTCGCCCTCGTGTACGGCGCCGACCACCGCATCGCCCACGTCAACGACGCGTACGTCGCCGCCTTCGGCCCCCGCCCCATCGGCGAGCCCGCGCGCGTGGCCCTGCCCGAACTGGACGAGCTGGGCCTGCTGCCGCTCCTGGACCAGGTCCTGCGCAGCGCGAAGCCGCGCACCGTCAAGTCCCGCAAGGCCCCCGGCGGACGCTCGTACACCTTCACCTGCACGCCCGTGACGCTGCCCCTGGGCGGCTCCGAGGCGGGCGCCGGGGAAGGCGGCGGTGTGCTCGTCTTCGCCGCCGACGTCACCGACCACGCCGAGGCCGCCGAGCGCCTGCGCGCCAGCGAGCGCGCCCAGCGCGAGACGGCCGTCACCCTCCAGAAGTCCCTGCTGCCCCAGGAACTGGAACAGCCCGACGACCTGCGCATCGCCGCCACCTACCAGCCGGGCGGCACCGAGGCCGCGGTCGGCGGCGACTGGTACGACGTGATCACCCTCGGCGGCGGCCGCACCGCCCTCGTCATCGGCGACGTGATGGGCCGCGGCGTACGCGCGGCGGCCGTCATGGGCCAGCTCCGCACGGCCGTACGCGCCTACGCCCGCCTGGACCTGCCCCCGCACGAGGTACTGCAACTCCTGGACGGCCTCGCCTCCGAGATCGACGCGAGCCAGATCGCCACCTGCGTCTACGCCGTACACGACCCGAACGAAGGAAGCCTCGTCTACGCGTCCGCCGGGCACCTGCCCATCCTCGTACGCGACGAGAACGGCACCATCCACCGCGCCGAGAAGCCCACCGGACCCCCGCTCGGCACCGGTGGCTGGCTGCACACCTCGGGCTCCGTGCCGCTCGCCCCCGGCTCGACGGCCGTCCTCTACACGGACGGCCTGGTCGAGCGGCGCAGCGAGGACATCTACGAGGGTGTGGCCTCCCTGGAGCGCGCCCTGGCCGGCGCCACCGGCACCCCCCAAGTGGTGTGCGACCGCCTCATCCGCGCCCTCGGGGTGACGGCCGACCACGACGACGACGTCGCGGTCCTGGTCCTCCAGCACCCCGCCCGCGTCGGCTCGGACGCCGAGCTGTTCAGAAACGCCGCCCTGGAGCTGCTCGGTGGCGTCGAGGCGGCGCCACGCGCGCGTGCCTTCGCCACGGGCGTGCTGGCCAGCTGGCGCTTCTCCCCGGAGCTGCACGACCTGGGCGTCCTCGCGGCCAGCGAGCTGGTCGCCAACTCCCTCCAGCACGGCACCCCGCCGATGCGGCTGCGGCTGCGCCGCACCGACCGCCGCCTGATCATCGAGGTCACCGACGGCGACGACCACCTGCCGCGCCGCCGCCGCGCCGAACCGGCCGACGAGGCGGGACGCGGCATCGCCATCGTCGCCACGATCGCGTCGAGCTGGGGCTGCCGCCGCACACCGGGCGGCGGCAAGGCCGTGTGGTGCGAGTTCGCGCTCCCCAAGTAGCGCGCGTTACGCGTCGGCCTTGGCGGGCGCGGCCGTAGCAGGCCCGCCCTGCGCCACCACAGCGCTCTTGGCCAGCGAGGGCTGGTTCTGCACCGGAGTGAGCTGACGTCCCATCCGCACCGCCAGCACCGTGATGCCGAGCGAGAACAGTACGAACGTCACGATGTACGGCGCGTGCAGCGCGGCGCCCATCGGACCGCCCACGGCCGGACCGACCGCGAGGGCCAGCTGCTTCACCAGGGCGAAGGCCGAGTTGTACTGCCCGACCATGCCGCCCGGCGCCAGGTCCGCGACCAGCGGCGCGACGGTCGGCGACAGCATCGCCTCACCGAGCCCGAACAGGGCGTACGTCGAGACGAACGCGGCGGTCGCCATCGCCTGGCTGCCGTGCCCGAGCCCCGCGTACCCCGCGAGGATCCACGCGAAGGCCCAGATCAGACCGACGGACGCGATCACCCGGGACCGCTTGCGCCGCTCGACGAACTTCAGGACCGCGAACTGCGCGAGCACGATCATCGCCGTGTTGGCGGCGAGCGCGATGCCGAGCGTCGACGGCGAGATCCCCGCGGCCTCCACGCCGTACGCGGAAAGACCCGACTCGAACTGTCCGTAGCAGGCGAAGAAGAGCACGAAGCCGAGGACGCACAGCTGCACCATGGCCTTGTGCTTCAGGAGCGCGCGCAGCCCGCCTCGGGGAGCGCCGTCCGTGGGCATCGCGTCCTGGATGGACGGCGCGTGCGGCAGCCGCACGGTCAGCGCGATCGCCGCGAGCACCAGGAACATCACGGACTCGATGGAGAACAACAGGGTGAAGCTGCTCGGCCGGTGCTCGTCGACGATCTGGCCGCCGATGAGGCCGCCGATGCCGAGACCCAGGTTCTGTAGGAAGAACTGCATCGCGAAGGAGCGCGTACGGGTCGCCGGCGTCGACGACCAGACGATCATCGTCGCGAGCGCCGGCTGCATGACCGCCGTGCCCGCGCCGAGCAGGGCGGCGGACAGGATCGCCGTCGTCTCACTGTTCGCGACACCGAGCGCGACCGCGCCCACGGAGGCGACGACCGCCGCGCCCACGAGTACGGGCAGCGGACCGCGCCGATCGATGACGCGGCCGGTGATGGGCAGGACGATCAGCGCGGCCATGGCGAAGGCGGCCAGCACGATGCCCGCCGTACTGGCCCCCAGCTCCCGCACCTGCGCCACATAGACGTAGAGGAACGGAACCGTGAACCCGATGCCGAACGCGCTCAGCGCGCTGCCTGCCTGGATACGACGCATCGCTGCGCCCATCGCCCTGGTCACTTTCACCTGCCTTAGGAGTTAGAAGTGAAGACTTCGAAGCTAAAGTTAGGATCTAAACAGTACACACTGAAGGACTTCAATGCCAAGTGGGGGCGTGCCATACTGCGGCCATGGGTGACACCCCCGGCCCAAGTGAGCCGACACTTGAAGAGCAGATCGCCGCGTACCAGCGCGAGTTCCAGGACCTCGACCCCCAGGTCGAGAAGATCGTCTCGGCCCTCGGCCGCCTGAACCGCCGGATGAACGTGGCGTACGGCCGTCAGACCGCGAACCTCGGCATCAGCAACGCCGAGTGGGAGGTCCTCAAGGCCCTCGTCCTGTCCGGAGCCCCGTACCAAATGGGCCCCGGCGACCTGGCCAAGCGGCTCGGCCTCACGCCCGCCGCCATGACCCACCGCATCGACCGCATGGTGGGGGAGGGCCTGGTCACCCGCGACCGCGACGAGACGAACCGTGTGCGCGTCATCGTGGAGCTGACCGCGGAGGGCCGCGAGAAGTGGCTGGAGGCGATGCGCCTGGCCACGGTCTTCGAGGAGGACCTCCTCCAGGACCTGTCCGACGACGAGCGCGGCGTCCTGGACGAGCTGCTGACCCGGCTTCTGCGCCGCGTGGAGCACGCCCAGCCGGACGCCGGCGGACGCCTGACGGACCTTGACTGAAGGCCGCTGGGTGGGGGTTGACAGTCACCCGACCGACCCGTAAGGTTCTTCGGGTTGCCACTGAGCCGTAACGGTTCTGCGGCCACACCTCCGCCGCTGATCGAGCGGCAAACCAAACTCAGCACAACCTCCCAACGGAACGCATTCGGCATGCCCGAATTCAATTCCAGGACTCGATTATGAGTCGCCGGGAAAACCCGCTAGAGTTTGAGACGTCGGAACGGCCCAACAGCCGCGAGGACAACCCCCATTCGACTGGGAGTCAGGCCCGCAAGGATCTGATAGAGTCGGAACCGCCGGAAAGGGAAACGCGAAAGCCGAAAGGCTGGAGCGGGAACCGGAAAGGCACCGAGGAAATCGGACACGAAAGAGTCTGATAGAGTCGGAAACGC